>JAKALU010000164.1 GCA_021824065.1 Nitrospirota bacterium | reverse complement strand
GTCAATCTTTTTTATTTTTTCCTGCAGTTTCTCTGTAATCTTCCGACTTTTTCCCGTTGGTATCCTTCCAGCGCGTCTGTCCATAATAATACCGTTTTCAATTGTTGCGTAGTTACCCCTAATAGCAACATCTGTCTTTTTAAGCTCAAGACCGAGTCCCAATGCCTCAAGCACTCCTCTTCCAATCTGCCATTCTATCGGGTCATAACCAAAAAGAGCAAGATGTCCCGGACCGCTCCCTGGAGTTATGCCAGCGGCCACAGGTATATGCAGCCCACATGCTGAGTTCTGAGCAAGCATGTCAAGATTCGGGATATCGGCAATCTCGAGTTCAGTTTTCCCATGAACTGGAAGTCCTCCGAGGCCATCAAGTACGACCATCACGATCTTTGAACTGTTTTTCTGGATAATATTTTTAATTATATTCTGCACGGAACTCTCCTGAATTCAATATTACTTTAAAGACATCCCTGTTTGCAAGGCACTTTCATTAAAATTCGAAACTAACTTGCTCATTATGCAGGTATATCTTATCGGTAGTATACCGTAACAAAGGTACTATAGCTGAATATATTCTCGGAAACATTAAACCACTTAATCCTGCTGAAGCCCTTTATCTTCTGCTCAATATAATAAGGGAGTTTTTCACCCAGTTTATCCGATATTACTACAACTGTCAAATCCTTCTTATTGCCATCATTGATGGCTGAGTAATATCCTGGATTTTTGTATTCCCACGTAAATCTTAGAGGTAGTTTTTGAATCTCTTCATCTGTTAATCCTCCCATCCCCTTTTTAGTAAAGGTGAACGAGGGAGGATTATAGTGAACCCTCTTTTTAGTAAAAAGGTCAAGGATTGGAACAGAAACCGCAGGGTTGGCAACCGGCGTCACCGGTAAAAGTGTAAAGACTTCAACATCAGAACCTTCTATGGAGTTTAAAAATTCTCCTCCTGCCTTTAAGTTTACCATACTGATTTTCTGCATAAATGGAAGATAAACAAAGACCGCTATAATAAGCGCGGAGATAACAATGCATAATGAAATGAACTTTACTATTTCTTTATTCTTAGCCTGCATAAGCCCGTAAGAAGCCATTAAGCTTATCATCGGAAAGACCATGATAATATAACGAATCCTCTTGATCTGAAGCAGAACCACCAGAAAGACCAGCCAGCATATAATTAAATACTTCAAGTCCTTTTTCTTGAAGGCAGCATATACAGAATATAATGCCGCAGCTGTAATGAATGGATGAATCTGGAAAAAAAATGTTGAAATAAAACTCTCGCTCCACCGCTTTAGCCCTGGCTTCTGATAGCTCAGCAAAAGCCTAATCTGTTCTGAAAAGACATCGAACTTATATAAAAATACTACTCCTATTAAGAAAACTGCAATTGATGTGACAAGTAAACACCTATAAAGAATCTTCCGATGCCACCCCCTCCCCTGCCCCCCACCATCAAAAGGGTGAGCATTAAATTCACCCATCCCCTTAGGGGAGGGGTGAATTTTTAAATAAATCAGAAATATAACAACCAAAACAGACAGCATCAACCATGTTGAATACTTAGAAAAAAAAGTAAGAAATATGACGATTGATGAGAGCCCGATAAACCACCCCCCTCGATCCATTGCTTTTATAAAGGCAAAAATCGAAAACGATAGAAAAAACATTGTAGGGACATCAACGAGCATAAGCGGTACCTGGGTAAAAAGATAAGGCATTCCGAGAAGAAGTATTCCACCGAAAAACCCGACATCTTCATCCCAGAGTGTCTTGCCTATCAAATAGGTAAGCACAACAGTCATGGAGAAGAGAAATGTTGTGAATATCTGGATGTAAGGCCTTGATTCTGCGAAAAATTTAAAAATCAGGCCGTACAAAAAAGGCATAAGCGGCAAATCAGTCCAGGCATTAATATCTTTACCCCATTCTTGCAAGAAATACCCAACCCCGTAAAATTCGAGATGCTTCGCCTGCGTAAAATATCTTGATGCATCCACAATAACCTCAGGTTCTCTCCAGAATAATGCTGAAATAATATATGAGAAGAAAAAGAGGCAGATAACGGGATGGCGCTCTATGATTGAGACCCTTGAGAATATATAAGCCAATACGATTCCAGGGATGAGAATAAAAAAAATCTTTGATGCATCAACACCAATAAATGCCCACTGCCAGTTTGTAAGGCGGTTGTCATCCAGAGACCTCGAGACAAACAAAGTGATATATGTCAGAAGTGTAAGGATAGAAAAAATTAATATGTAATCGTTTTTTTTAAGCCGGTGCAGGTTATCGTCCATTAATACTTTTCTATAATTTAAGGGGCGTCAATGACGCCCCTTAAAAAAATTTACTTAATTAATTTAATTACGCGATATTATTTTTGTACAGGATAGTTTTTTGTCTCTGCTCCTTTTAAGGCTTCCTGCATCTTCTTGAACCCTAAAGAAGTTTTATCCCATGCAGCCATACCGAATGCCATCGTATATGCATTGTAGCCGAGAGCCTTTAATGCAATCACCGGCAGATTCTGGGTCTGGCCTGTAACACAGACAAGGATTATCTTTTTGTCCTTCGGGAGTTTCTTCAGATTTTCAGGTTTAAGTATATCCTGAACGGCTATATGAATAGCACCGGGGATGTGTCCTGCCTTAAACATATCTGGAGCTGGCCTTACATCAACAATCAGAAAATCAGTCTTCTTTGCCTTAATCATTGCTGCAACATCGTCAGCAGTAACCTGCCAGAACTTTTCAGCGGCTGCCTTGGAAAGTACACCATTAAGTTTCGCTGCCATATCTTCTGCTGCATAAGCGGAAGAAATTGCGGATACGACGAAAAAAACCAATGCAAAAAATATTATATGTAACCTCTTCATTTAAACCCTCCTTTTTAAAGACTTTTAACTTTTAATTTTTTCGCCTCGGGCAAACCCGCCGAGGCGGGCAACCTTTACTTCTTGTATCACCTCCTTATTACCAGGATATGACTCTGTCATATGAAAAAATATCGTCTATGATGCTTTCATATGAAGCGTTTTTTCTGGAAAGATCGATAACCTTAACCTCGTTGTCCTTTGATTGTGCACTTATTATTTGATCTGATAATTTTGTAGGTCCATCGTTAAGTATATGAAGTATTTTCATCTAAACCCTCCTCTTTTTCTGTCACCCTGAACTCGTTTCAGGGTCTCATTACTTTTTTAGATGCTGAATCAAGTTCAGCATGACAATTACACTAACCAGATTAAAGCACTATAACCCTGTCAGCCTCATGAACCATGGTTGCATTGTTAAACTGGCTGCCGCATACTATATTCGCAGGGATTGCAGACTTATTAATCCCCATATGAGTTGCATTATGGTCGCAATAACTCATAGAGACGCCTGATATGCTGCTCAGGTCTGTAAATGCAGGATTCTCCAGAAGTCTTTCTCCATCTACCATAACAAATATAATCACCTCGTGTCCCTTTGAAACAGCAGCCTTTGTTATGCCTATAACATCATTAAGATGTTTGTCACTATTGACATGAATCCCTAGTTTCATAGCCCCTCCTAATTAAAATTTTAGATTCTATGCGTTGTATTTTTTAACTGAAATTATGGAAAAAGTCAACAACCTTTTTTTATCCTTTTTAGCCAATTTAGAAATGTCCTGTTTTATCCCTGCTTTTTGTTCCCCCTCTGTCTGATAATGTCAGCTACCATTGCAGCGTCAATCATATCCATACATTGAATAGTCCTGCAATTTCTTTTATAGCATGGCGAGCATTCAAGCCCTTTTTTGATTATAATATGGCCGCTACCATAAGGCCCTGTTCTCAAAGGATTCGTCGGGCCAAATATTGCAAAGACAGGCACGCCAAGGGCTGCAGCGATATGCATGGGTCCAGAATCATTGCTCACAACAAACCTCGCCATCCGCATTACCTCTATTAGTTCTTTGATGTTTGTCTTGCCCGCGAGGGATATAGCGTTACCCTTTGAACTATCAACAACCCTGTCAGCTATATCTTTATCTGATTTCCCCCCAACAACAATAGATTTCACCTGCAATCTTGAAGCGAGCTCTCCAAATCTTTCCGGAGGCCATCTTTTGGTATGCCACCTTGCACCGGGAACCATGACAGCATATTCTTCAGCAGGTGACAAATGATGTGTTATGTGTGAGGAGTTAAATGACAACGGTAAAGGGAAACATACATCTGTTATATCGCATCCGAGAAACTTTGCGATCTTTAGATACCTGTCCACTGCATGTATATCCTTCCCGCCATCTACTCTGTGCGAGTAGAATATCCCCCCGCCCTCCCTTGCCTCGCTGAAACCTATCCTGACAGAAGCGCCTGATACTGCCGTGAGAACACCGCTCCTCAGAAGACCCTGCAGATCAACTGCAATATCAAATTTTTCCTTCTTAAGCGACCCGAATAACACCTTCAGTTCGGTAATCGTGCCCTTCACGTTTTTAATCTTTTTCCACTCGTCCTTATTTATAATCCAGAGCTTGTTTATCATGGGGTGGCCTTCGAGGAGACCTTCAAGTCCTTTAGCTATAACCCAGTGTATCTCTGCTCCGGGGAATCTGTCTCTCACGGCATTAAGAAAAGGCAGGCTGTGGACGACGTCACCGAGGGAACTCGGTTTGATGATAAGAATTTTTTTGGGTAACTTGCTTAATTTAATATTCTGCATACATTAGGGCTCTTATTCTCCATATTCCTATCTTAAAAGATTTTTATTTTTCTCACAATCTTTTGAATGAACAGGTCTATCAAGACCACCCTGCGTCCTTTGCTTTTTTATAAATT
>JAKALU010000028.1 GCA_021824065.1 Nitrospirota bacterium | reverse complement strand
AGAGATAATGCCTTGCGAATTGAATTAAAAAAAGACCGAGAAAGAGAAAACGGGAACTTTTTATGGAGAAAAACTCAAAGGCAATAAATAACATGCTCGAATTGAAAATCATTTTGGGACAGCCTCATGGTCCCCATGTTATCAGAGATGAAATACCTCATCTTTGTCCTTGCATCAGGTTCTGTCACATATCTCTTTGGCCAGGAGACTGCGATTGTGAGGCCTTCAAAAGGGTTAAGGGACGTTGTTGCCTCGAAATGGATTATCCCTGACTTATCGGTTCTCATCGTATAGTTTTCTTCTGTTGAGCCCTGAGGGCCTGTATAACCTGCCGATGAAATAATCTTTCCTGATGCATCGTCAGGAAGCTCAATAGAAGCAGATGCCTTTTCTATCTGGAATTCCCAGCCATTACCTGTTACGTTCCAGTAGAGTTCGTCAAAGTCCTTGAAAAATCCGAGCTGACGGTTTGTATTGTATGCAATGGTGTAAGTGTATTCGCCTGAAGGGATGAAGACGCTTTTTTCGCCGATGTAGATACGTATGCCGTTAGATATGTTATCCGTATGCCATGGTTCAGGTTTTCCATCCCTTAATACCTCTTTAACCTCGAATCCTACTGTGTACCTGTTTCCGAGCCTGTCTTTGTATTTTGTCGGGAAGTCCCTGTAAATCCCGCGCTTTATCTTTTCTCCCAGGGCTCTTACCTTAATCGTCTCTCTCACAGTCATCGAGGCATCTTTATGAACCACTATATCGCTGTGAAATAGCAATATCTCTTCGATTTTTCCTTCCTCTTCGGCGGTTGCGTTTGAGGATAGGGATAAGCCCGTCATAAAGGCAAGCAAAAGGATAAATATAGGCAGGAACTTTCTCATATGAGATTAATATACATCCACTGAAGTCAAAAGGCAAACGTCTTTACTGCCTGAGTCCCTTTACTGCCTGAGAGGATTGAAAAGGTGAGGATTTATAAAGGGGCAGAGGGAAAGAAGATAAGCGGGGTGCTCGCATCAACCTTCCAGCAGGAACTTCCTCACATCCCCCACGCGCATCGTGACCCTCTGGGTATCGAGGTATTCGGAGCTTATTGTTTTTCAGCTAATTTCTTCAATTTCTCATCAAAAGTAAACAATGTTTTATTTTGGCTTTTTGCCTTTGCACATAATATGCAGTCAACAATATCCAGATTTTTTTCGTTAAAGGTATTTATTGCATCAATAAGTTCTCTTTTATCCTCATTCACAATCCCTTTATATTGCAGAAGCCCTTTTAACTTATCTGCGACCTCTTCCTTTGGGATTTTATAAAACTTTATCAACACATATATGCACTCCACAAGAATGCTCTCAAGGATAATGGCTTTTTCCTCACCCAAACGGACCATTTCAAAAAACTCAGATGCTTTTTTGTAAAGATGGGGTTCATCTTTCAGCAGGTATCTAAGTATTATGTTCGTATCAGGAAGTTTTTTTGCCAGCTCTGTCATATGCTACCTTTTCCCAGACCTTGTCCCTGATGTCTTTAAGAGGGGTATATTTTCTGGCATATCCGCTCAATGAACCGGCGACGCTTTTTACAGGCTTTACCACTACGTTACCGCCAGTCAACTTAAACTCCACGATATCGCTCCCAAGAAAATCCCTTATTTCTTTTGGGATTGTTACCTGACCTTTTCTGGTAATCTTAACTGCTGTGGGCATACTTTTCTCCTTACCTTCATAAATAGCATTACTTTTTATTACAGTAATACCAAGCGAGAGATTTGTCAATAAGATATTTGAAGGGAACGAAACTTACCCCTTCCCCAAAAACTTTCTCACATCCCCCACGCGCATTGTAACCCTCTGGGTGTCGAGGTATTCGAGGAAGGGGAGGGCGTATTTGCGGGATGTATTAAGGATGTCCCTGAACTCGGCGACTGTCATCTCCTTTTTCTTGCCGAAGAAATCTTTCAGAAGAGAGATTATCTTATCGTAGACATTTTTTGTGACGTACATCGTCTCATTAATCCTCACAAGCTTTCCCTCTTTTGTCATGAGCTTAAGGATGTCATCAAGCTGTTTTGGAGGCATCTTGAGAGCGGTTAATAGTTCTTCTTTTAAGGGCGGCTGCAACCCCCCTTTCTCAAGCATGTTTATAATCTTTGTCTCTATGCCTTTATCAACCTCTGAGAGAGAAACCCTGAAACCTGCTGAGCGCAAAAGGTCTTTGTCTACCACAACATCTTTCATCGAGGTTATGAGGGGATTAAAAATCTTCTGCTCGACCTTTAGTTGGGCCCTGACTTCTTCTTTAGGCACTCCTGATTTTAAAGGATTCTGTTTATGGAACTGGATAAGGATTTTATTTATGCCTTCCTTGATTGAATTGACTGCACCGCCATGAAGCAGGACATCTTCAAACTGCACTATTGCCTCTTTGTCTTTTAATGATCTTATTGCATCTTTTATTGCAGGGATATCTGCATTTATCCAGCCTTCTATGACAGAAACAGGTATTCCATGACCACCTGTTTTCTTAATCTTCGTTGCTATTTTTTCATCAAGCGTTCCTTTTTCAAAAACCTCTAAATCCCCTAAGCCCTCGCTCTTTTTCCTTCTTGAAGGATGCATATCCAGTATCTCTCCACCGCCAATTGTCTCGACAGGAGAGAACCTTCTTATTATGTATCTGTCACCTGACATCAGGATTGCAGGCTCCTGAAGCCTTAACTGACAATAACAGCCTTCATTAGGCTTTAACTCATCCCTGTCATATAAAATGGCCCTTGCAATAACCTCTGCTGTGCCCGAATGAAAATGGACAAGACTTTTATTTTTTAAAACGGGAGAATCTTTAAGAAGCTCTATTTTTGCATCGATTGTCTTTGTCGGTGAAAATCTTCCCGGTACAACAACCACATCTCCGCGCTTCAGGCTCTCTTTCTCAACCCCTGTAAGATTTATCGCAACCCTCTGTCCTGCGTATGCTGTTTTTATCGCCTTCCCATGACTGTGAAGACCGCGCACTTTGCTGCTAATGTTTGTAGGTAAAATCTCGACAGGCTCATCAACATTTATGCTTCCTGAGATTGCAGTTCCTGTAACAACAGTGCCGAATCCCTTCAATGTAAACACCCTGTCTATCGGAAGTCTGAAAAGTCCTCTGGTAAGTTTTGGTTTTACTTTTAAAGCAACTTCATGGATTTTCTCTTTTAGAAGATCGATGTGCTCCCCGGTTTTTGATGAGACAGGTATTATCTCTGCTCCCTCAAGAAATGTGCCTTTTACAAAAGCGCGCACTTCATCAGAAACAAGTTTTACCCAGTCGGGTTCAACAAGGTCTATCTTGGTGAGCACTATCAGGCCTGATTTAATCTTGAGCAGGTTACATATTGCAAGATGCTCTTTGCTCTGGGGCATTATCCCTTCATCTGCTGCGATAACAAGCAGCACAATGTCTATGCCGCCTGCGCCTGCAAGCATGTTCCTTACGAGCCTTTCATGTCCAGGCACATCAACTATTCCGACTGTAAGCCCATCAGGATAGGCAAGGTCAGCAAAACCAAGGTCAATGGTGATGCCGCGCTCTTTTTCTTCCTTAAGTCTGTCAGGGTCTATGCCTGTAAGAGCCTTAACCAATGCGCTTTTGCCGTGGTCGATATGTCCTGCTGTTCCTAAGATTACATAGTGCATAAAATACAATTAAGACGCTTTTTAAAAAACTTTACTTCCAGAAATATAATATTATATACTTTATTCGTTTTAAAATCTAAAAAAGAGGGATGACACAAGTCATTAAAAGTCTTAAATCAAGGGGGGTAGTTTATGAAAAAAAATTGCTGGGAATTTAAAAAATGCGGGAGAGAGCCGGGTGGCGAGAAAGTTAAGGATTTAGGGATATGTCCTGCAACAATAGAAAAGAAACTCGATAGTGTTCACGAAGGTAAGAATGCAGGAAGGGCGTGCTGGGTTGTAGCAGGGACGTTCTGCAAAGGAGAGGTTCAGGGAAGTTTTGCGCAGAAATATAAGAATTGTGAAAAATGTGATTTTTATCAGGCAGTCAGGAAAGAAGAAGGCGCAAAATTTATGCTGTCAGCCATCCTCTTGAACAAACTCAAGGATTAAAAAGTCTTTAAAAGTGCATTTCGTCTGATATAATTACACAGTTTTTTCCATGAGAGAAGTGTAAGGGGGGGACTCAAATGCATTTAAGTAAAAATAGTTGAACTATGCCACAGATTACAATCAAAAAAGGCTTGAAGGCAGTCGGTGAACCAAAATTTTTCCCTGACGATAAAGATATAATAACTATCGGCCGCGGCCCCTCGAATGATATCAAACTTCCTGAGCCATATCCAGAAAGGCCCAAGATTTCCCAGCATCATGCAGCAATAATTAAAAATAAAGAAGGCTGCTATTTCATACGCGACCTCGGCAGCAAGAATGGAACGAGGATAAACGGAGAAATGGTTTATCGGGGTCTATTGAAAGATGGTGCTGAGATTCGGGTAGGCGATTTTGTTTTGAAGTTTGAAAAATCCCTTGAAAGCAGGAGGAAGATAAAAATCCACTTTGTTGAAGAGGAAGAATGGTTCAAGGGCAGATATAATCCTGACACCGGCGCAAGTATTTCAACAATATACGAGGATACCTATGTGCCTCCTGCCGAGCTTAAAGAAATTCCCGCCAAACTCTCTAATTATAAAGATTCGTTAGAGGATATTTACAAATTAATCAAATCCATAACTAACCCTCAAACTCTTTTAGAGGAAATAGCAACTGCTGTTTTTGATCTGTTGAAACCCCAAAGAGGATACATCATTTGTAAAGGCGCGGATAATGCGCTAATCCCCGCTGTTGTGAAGGAGTTTGATGCAGAATTATCACTTCCGCTTTTTAAGCCCATGCAGGAAACTGTTTTCGGGAGAGGCGGAATATTTCAATCCAGAGCTGCCCTGGCTCTTGGTATCCCTTTGAAAAAAGGCAACGATGTTTTTGGCTTGCTTTATCTTGAAAAAGGGGGCGGTTTTTCTGATGAAGAGATCAATCTTATGAAGCTTTTCACCGATTATTTTTCCAAACATGTAAAGGATGCGCAGCAAAAAGTTGAATATGGCAAGAAACTAATTTCTGCTGAAAATTTTGATTGGAAGGCTGTCATAGTTGGAAGTGAAAGGACAGTTGAGCAAATATATGAACAGGTAGGCGCCGTGGCGAATACGGATGAGAATGTTTTAATTTTAGGAGAAACAAGGACAGGGAAAGAGTTAGTTGCCCGGGCTATACATGAGATGTCTTCACGAAAAGGCGAATTTATTGAGATTAATATCAGTGCACATGCAGAAACATGGCTGGAGGACGAACTCCTCGGCCGCGAAGAGAGAGTGGCACATGGTGCAAAGGCCAAGAAAGGTGTTTTTGAACTTGCGGATAAAGGAACACTCTTTCTTGATGAGATTGGCGATTTAAAGACCGACCTTCAGAATAAGATATTGAAAATTTTGGAGAACAAAGAAATAACAAGGATGGGCGGCGAAAGACCCGTACCGGTTGATGTAAGAATAGTCGCTGCAACGAATAAAAACCTCAAGAAGGGAATACAGGAGAAATGGTTCAGAGAAGATCTTTATTATCGCTTTACCTATAGGCTCGAAGTGCTGCCGTTACGTGAGAGAAAAGAGGATATTCCGTTGCTGACACATTATTTCTTGGATAAATATTCTGGTAAATATTCCACTCGTACCGAGGGTATCTCTCACAAAGCCATGAAATTACTCATGAACTATGATTGGCCCGGTAATGTGGGGGAACTCGAAAATTGTATCGCTTCAGCAATATCAAAAAATAAGAATAAGGTTATCCTTTTGCCTGACGATTTTCCAATTGAAATACGTGAAAAGGTTTATGACAGGACTACAGAAAACAAAAAGGTCAGAGAGCTTGTTGAGACTGAGTGCGAGGAAATAAAGAAAGCCCTTGAATCTACCGAATGGAATGTAAGCGAGGCTGCAAGGAGACTGGGAATATCCCATGCAGGTATTCATTTAAAAATGAAAAAATTCTGGATAAAGAGACCTAAAAAAAATTAGACAGTTGAAATCCGCTCATCTAAAAAAAAGACGATTAAGATAAACGGGCATCTAAAGAATAGATATAAATATAGGCTATAAGCGATAAATATTGGCTTTTTGAATGGCATGTAACTTGCTTTATTGGGAAATGAACTGAGGAGGTTGGGATGAGTATCATTGACAGGCTATTCCGAAAAAAGAGAATCCAAACTGCACTTGATGGGAATGGGCTTAGAACTCAAGATATACCCACGAAAAAAACTACAGAAGAAGTAATCAGCGTTTCCGGGAAAGGTGCACTTTCCAAAATCGTTGAACTGCACCATGATAAGAACGTGCACAGCCTTAGCCTTATGAATGGTGGAACTCTTCTTGCCAAAGTATATCCCGACATGAAAAAAGAGGATTTGGAATTCGTCCTGATGGCAGCACAATTCCACCTTTCCAGCGTGCGATTTACAATTACTTTTGTGATAGAAAGATATGAAAAAGACAGCAGACAGGAGAAAAATAAAGCAGCCATCGAGGAAGAACATGTGCAAAATATTGTTAAGGGAGCAGACCCAGTTCAGGATGCATTTAAAGAAAGACAATATATGGCAGAACACCCCTGTAATTGCGGGGGGTCGTGGCAGCGGGTTCAAGGGGGGAGTGCATTTCCGAAGTTCGTTTATTCCCTTTGTAAATGCGGGAAATGTGGGAACCAGAAACGATTTACATTTTACTTTTAGGACAATTATCAAAAATGAGAATCCATTACAGAGAAAATAAGGGTATTGGGGCAGAAGTGAGATTTTTTTTATTAGAGGTCATAAATGTTATGAGTAAGAGAAAAGAGCCTTTTGAGCTATTAGAACATCTCGGGACAGTGGGGTGCGCAGACTTGGCGTGCTTGTGTAATAGACCATGACCTCTAATGACCTAAGGGAGGAATAGTTATGACATTTATTATAGAACATTCAATATTTTCAATTAGTATGATCCTTATTTTTTTATTTTTCCTCTATTTAATGATTAAGGTTATGAGAAGAAGGGGAAAAACAGTTTTAACTTGAGGTACATATGAAAATCGGTTTTGCAACAGATGTCGGAAAGGTTAAGGAAGTTTTAGTATTTATTATCAAACTGTGAAAGGAGAAGATTATGGGATTTTTCGACCGTTTTAAGAAGACTGCAAACCAATGGTTTCAGGAAGCTCAGAACACTGTTCTTGGAGCAAGAGATTCATTAATGAAAGCGGCTATGAGGGATGTTGAGCGAGTCAGACAAGGGTTAGAACAACGAGAACATGCTGCCCTATCAGCAAATATCCGAGAACGGGTAAGTTATTGCATAGAAAGAGCTCTACAGGCTGATCCAGCATTCTCACCTGCGTGGTTTTTTAAAGGAGAACATCTCGTTGCTGAAGGTAAATTAGACGAAGCCATATTGTGTCTTGATAAAGTTACTAAAACCAATCCGGGGTTTGCCGATGCATTTTATTATAAAGGCGAAGCACTATACAAAAAAGAGGCATATGATAAGGCGCTTATTGCATATGAAAGGGCACTTGAAATTAATCCCAATGATGCAGGAGCCTTGATGGGTAAATCTTATATTCTCAATAAACAGGGAAAAGCAGAAGAAGCCGCAGCATGCTCTGATAAAGCGAAACAACTTGACCCGTCTTTTGCTAAGAATATTCGTGTGGTGTTATTCGATCGCTGGTTACGCATTAAAGCATAGTTATCACGGAGAATATTGTAAATGCAAATTGCCTTCTTAACAGATAAAGGAAAAATAAGAGAACTAAATGAAGACAGTCTTTTTGTTGATGAGGATATTGGCCTTTTCATCGTAGCCGATGGCATGGGCGGACATCAGGCTGGAGAGGTTGCGAGTGAAATGGCGGTTAAGATTATTGCAGACTCAATTAAAAAGAATTTATCAGACAACAACATGTCGTCTCTCATTAAAGAATCTATTTCAAAGGCTAATAATGAAATACTCTTGGAATCAAGAAAAAATACAAATCTCAGCGGTATGGGCACTACTGTTGTTTTAGCAATGCTTAACGATAATAAACTCCATATTGCAAATGTCGGAGACAGCAGGGCGTATCTGATAAAAAATAACAGGATCAAGCAATTGACAGAAGACCATTCTAAAGTGGCAGAGCTTGTTAGATGGGGAGCTATTACAAAGGAAGAGGCAAGAGTTTATCCGGGGCGTAATATCATCACAAAGGCACTGGGAACTACAGAGAGTGTAGAAGCTGACATTAAAACAATTAGCATGAAAACTGGTGATTATATCCTCCTCTGTACAGACGGTTTGACAGACGTGCTAAAAGATGAAGAGATAAGGGATATCATCATCATATCTTCCAATGGCTCTATTGATGAGAAATGTAAAAAATTAATTAATCAGGCAAATGAAAAAGGCGGGGGAGATAATGTGACGGCTGTATTGATTAACATTATGGAGGCAACCAGATGGGATTAGGACCCGGTAATTGTCCCTGCTGTGGAACGCCTACCTATAGTTTTGATGGCCAGCCCCCTGCTTGTTGTTGGAAATGTTCCTCAAGATGTAAAAAATCTCATAATTATAAAAAGTATGCGAGTCTTATAAATATATTTAGGCCATTTACTAACCCAAGATGGAGATGCCTTTTATACGCTTATTGTCTGGAACGGCGGCTAACGTGAAACAAGCGCAAAGATTCATAAATTACTCTGCAACTTCGTTTGTTCGCAAACCGTTAGAGGAATTTTCAAAAGAAATCGGAGATAATTAAGTTCGATAAACGTTGCATGCAATGGCATGTCGCTTGCTGTCAGATATTAATGGAAAGCCGGACAGGAGGCAATTATTATGGATCGCGATTCGTTTTTGGACAGACTAAGAGGACTTTTAAATGGAAAAGAACGGCGAACAGTCGATGAAGGTGTATGGCCGATCGGGCACAAGATCAAGGGTCGCTATGAAATAATGGATGTAAAGGTCGGCGGCATGGCCATCGTCTATTTCTGTTTCGATCATGAATTCCATGAATACTTTGCTGTTAAAACCTTTAAGGATGAATATCTTAAAGATAAGGTAATGGTAAACAGGTTCTTCTGGGAAGCTGAGGCATGGATGAGGCTTGAAAAGCATAAAAATATTGTCTGGGCGAGATGGGTAGATAATGTAAATAATAGGCCACATATATTCATGGAATATATAGAGGGAGATAAAAAATATGGAATAGATTTAAGAAGCTGGATAAGAGGTGAGGCATTAAACTTAGAGTTAAGCTTAAATTTTGCTATCCAGATTTGCACCGGGATGCTGTATGCACAAAAAAAGATGAAGGAGATGAAAGGCCATTTGTGCACAGAGACTTGAAACCAGAGAATCTCTTAATCGACAAAAATAGAATAATAAAAATCAGTGATTTTGGTCTTGCAAAGGTATATGCTGAAGCTGAAAGTGATACCGTCAGGGAAATCGCTGTAGATGAATGGGGGAAAAGGAAGTTTACATTCACAAAAACAGGCAGCATATGTGGCACGCCCCCTTATATGTCCCCCGAACAATGGAAAGGAGAGAAAGATTTAGACGTCAGATCGGACATCTATTCCTTCGGCTGCGTGCTATATGAAATGCTTACAGGAAGGCCGCCATTTCTTTGCAGCAGCCTGCCCGAATTTGAAGAGCATCATTTAACGAAAAGACCACGCCCACTCCGTGAATTGGAACAATCTATTCCTATTAGACTGGATGCCCTGTTGCTGAAGTGTCTCGAGAAGGAGACTGAAGACAGGTATCGGGATTTTGAAACAATAAGGGACATGGTTAATGATATTTATTATGAGATTACAGGAAGGAAAATTGAATATCAGGATGAGGTTGAAGAATTAAATGTTGCCCATCTATCAAATATTGCCATGTCTTTGCAGGAACTCGGACGTTCCAAAGAAGCCATAAGTTATTATGACCGGATAGTTGCCCGTATTGTTGATGAAGTCAGCCCTGAGATGGTTGCCCGGGGGTTCAATAATCGCGGCAATTGCTACTGGAGTCTGAATGACTATGAAAAGGCGTTAGCCAATTATGAATTGGCGAAAAGGCTTGATCCAGATTATGATTTTCCATGGTATAACAGCGCCGGCTGTTTCATAGACCTTGGCAATTATGAAAAAGCTCTGGAAGAAATCAATCAGGCTATAAGGATTAATCCCAATTACGATGCATCTTATGCCCGCCGTGCTAAAATTTACCTTTATTTTAAAAACTTTAAAAAAGCCATTGAGGATTGCAATCAGGCTGTAAGGCTCGAACCTAAAAATGCCAGCGCCTATCGGATGCGCGCACGTGCTTATGAGGCTATCGGAGAAAATCAAAAAGCAATAGTGGATTACGAGATGGTTAAGAGATTGGAGATGAGTTGAAAATTTTATATCAAAAAGAGAAAGGATGGGTTAAGACATGGGGAAAGTGCATGATTATAAAAGTGGAGATAGAATTATAAAGGGCGAAGTGCGGATAAGGGAGACTAAAATAGTCGAGAAGACTTTATCGGAAGGAGTGTATTATGTGGCCGTTTAAGCAAAGCGAGGGGAAATTAAAAGAGCGTGCCTATAAGGAGTTTGATAAGCTTAAAAATGAATCTATAAAGGGTCAAGTCGCTGCAGTTATGATCATGGCACATACCTTTGATTTCCTGAAGAAAAAAGTTTCAGAACCATTCAATCTGCTTCTTGAGGATGCCAAACATCAGTTTCCAGATATGCCGGCAATTCAGGGATTTCAATTATTACAGTTAGGACCACCACGTGAAACAATGGATGTGAATGATATACCACTTGTGCCAGTGCAGTTCGAGACTGCCAAGGCTGCTTTGAACCTGCTGATAAAGCTGATTTATCAACAATCAAAAGAAAGATAAATATGTCAGAGAATTGGCAAATAGGAGATAGAATTGGCGGTCTCTACGAGATCCGTGAGATACTCGGTGGGGAAGGGAAAAGCGGCATGGGTGTTGTATTTATCTGTTATTATCCCTGGCATCAAAAATTATACGCTCTGAAAACATATCAGAACAGATTTGCTATCTCGGAGAAATTAACATCTTCTTTTTACAAGGAAGCGATGCTATGGATGGGGATAGAGAATCATCCGAATATTATCCATGCACACTGGGTACATCAGTTTGATGGCCGAATTTATATTGTTATGGAATATATCCCACGGGATAACCGTGGTCGCCTTTCGCTTGCATCATATTTTAAAAATGCTCCGTTACCTCTCATCAGAACACTCATATGGGCCATTCAGTTCTGTTATGGTATGGAATACGCTTCAGCCAGGGGCATTAAGGTTCATAGAGATATCAAGCCGGACAATATTCTTATCACTCTCGACAAAATCTTGAAGATTACTGATTTTGGTCTTTCAAAGGCATTCGATGAAGAAGTCTCAGCAGGCGAAGTTGCGGGAACTCCTTACTGGATGTCTCCAGAGCAGTTTGAGGATGCGGGTTGTGCTGATGTCAGGAGCGATGTTTATAGTTTCGGGATAGTCCTTTATCAAATGGCAAGCGGTAATTTGCCCTTTATGACATTCGCTCCTTCGGAAAAAGTTTTTTTCCAGGAAATATATAAACTTCACAAGTATGCACCTGTTCCCAAAATTAATTCTGAAGTTTTTCCAATAATCGAAAGATGCATGGCAAAAAATCCTGGAGACAGATATGCAGACTTTTCTGAATTGCGGAAGGAATTAGAAAATTTATGGGTGAAAAATACAGATATTCCTCTGCCAAGGCCATTAATTCAAAAACCATTTGGCTATAGAGAGATTAATCAAAAAGGTGTGGCTTTGAAACATCTTGGAAAGCCGGCTGATGCTCTTGTTTACCATGATAATGCAATAGAAGAAAATCCGGTATTTGCAAATGCATGGAATGACAGAGGTGTTGCACTCTGGGAACTTGGGAAACAATCTGAGGCAATGGAATGCTTTAATAAGGCAATAGATATTGATCATGAATTTGTTCACCCGAGAAGCAACAAGGCTGGCATCTTGAGCGGACACGGCAAAAACAAGGAAGCAATAGATTGTTATGATGAAGCATTAAAAATCGAGCCGGAGTTCATTAATCTTTGGAAAGGGAAAGGGGATGTTTTGCTGAATTTGAAGGACTATAATGGTGCGATTTATTGTTATGAGCAAGCGCTGAAGATTAACAGGAGAGACGGCACGGCATGGTACAAAAGAGGCCTCGCATTGTACTTGAATGACAAGGACAACGCCGCCGAAGCGATGGAATGCGCCAAAAATGCGATTGATATTAATCCTTTCTTTTATCCTGCATATGAGTTTGTAGATCGCTGCAAGAACAACCTAAATTCTTCAGAGGAGGGAAAATAAATGCCTGAACTTTCCCCCGGCTTAACACTTACATGGCAGATAGCTGCTGAAGAGGCAGCCTGTGACAGATATCAATTCATAGAGAAAGAACACATTTTTATAGCTCTGTGCAAGGTCTGCGACTTGTTAAAGCCAGAAATCATTAACCAGATAAATAAAGATTTAAATACAGAGAAACTTAAGAAAGAACTGGAGAAATTGAATGACCTCTTTAGTCAATTTAATATAGACAGGAAGAAATTCAGGAGAAATCTCAGGTCGCTTATCGGGAAGGGCGGTTATAAACACACTGAAAATATTGTCCACCGCAGTGAGGATTGTAAAAAATATTTCGAGAGAGCGGCTGAATTATCCCAACAACATAAATCTAAAGAGGTAAATGTATTTCATTTCTTTATTGCAATCATGGAAAATCCGGGGGGGCACATTTCTAAAGCATTTTCTGAATTCAGACTTAAAATACCGGATATCAAAAGTGCTGCTGAAGATCTCGCCAGAAGATTAACCGAGCCTGTCCATGCTATAGCTGAAGGCAAACGGGAACAAGAGATAGAGGATGCTACAAAAACCCCTTTTCTTGATAAATATGGCAGAGACCTTACAAGACTTGCAAGAGAAGGTAGTCTTGGACCGATTATAGAAAGGAGAGATGAGACCCTTCAGATAATAAGGGCATTGACAAAAAAGACCAAAAACAATCCTGTTTTGATAGGAGAACCCGGCGTTGGAAAAACTGCGATTGTGGAAGGACTGGCTTTAAGAATTGCAAAGGGGAATTTAACCCCACTACTTCGCAATAAGAGGGTTATTGAATTGAGTATGGGATCTTTGGTTGCGGGGACAAAATACAGAGGTGAGTTTGAAGAGAGGCTATCCAGAATCATTGCTGAGGCAAGCTCGAACAAAGACAGTATTATTTTTATAGATGAGATACATACATTGATAGGTGCTGGCAGCGCTGAGGGTGTGGTAATGGATGCGGCTGACATCATGAAACCTGCACTGGGCAGAGGTGATATCACATGCATTGGCGCTACAACTATTGACGAATATAGAAAATATATAGAAGCAGATAAGGCTCTTGAGAGGAGGTTTCAGCCGATTGTGATAAAAGAGCCGGGTTCTGAAGAGACAATAATGATATTGAATAAACTATACGAACCCCGAAAGGATGTTTATATAGAGCCATCTGTTATAAGGATAGCAGTAAATTTATCAGCGAAATATATACATGACAGGCGACTGCCTGACAAGGCAATAGATGTCCTGGAAGAAGCATGTGCAAGAGTAAAGGTTACAGATTTGAGCTACTGTGAGGAGGGTGGTCAGACCGAGACAGCAGATAGAGTTGTAACTGCTGAAATAGTTGCTAAAGTGGTATCAGACATGGCGGGCATACCGGTTAACAGGCTAACAGAAACAGAAAAGGACCGCTTCCTCAATATGTCAGAAATTATAAAAGAGAAGGTTATAGGCCAGGATGCTGCAGTGGAGAAGGTTGTTCAGGCCGTCAGGATGCACAGGGCCGGGCTTAAAGATGCAAGAAGACCAGTGGGTGTTTTTCTATTCCTCGGTCCTACAGGAGTGGGCAAAACAGAGCTTGCGAAAGCGTTTGCAGAATTCCTGTTCGGCTCAGAGGATGAGATTATAAGGCTGGATATGTCAGAGTTTATGGAAAAGCATGCTGTTTCAAAACTCATAGGTGCTCCGCCCGGATATATCGGGCATGATGCAGAGGGACAGCTCACAGGAAGGCTAAGAAGTAAGCCCCATTCTATTGTGCTTCTCGATGAAATAGAAAAGGCACATCCGGAGATATTGGATTTATTCTTACAGGTCTTTGATGAAGGAAGACTGACTGATTCGAGAGGCCGCGCTATTGACGCAAAGAATGCCATTTTTATCATGACCTCGAATATTGGTGCCAAATCTTACTATAAAGAGCCTATCGGTTTTATCCATCCTGATAGCGAAGAGGGTAAGACTATTAAAGAGGATATTCAATCCCAACTCAGACAGATATTCAGAATGGAGTTTTTAAACAGGATCGACGAGATCATTTACTTTAAGCCTTTAAATAAAGATGCCATTATTTTGATTGCACTAAACATGCTGGATGAGCTTCAGAAGAAGTTAGAGGATAAAGGGATAGGTTTAAAAATAGAAGAAAAGGCGCTCGAACTAATCTGCAAAGAAGGTTATGACCCTGCAAATGGGGCAAGACCTTTAAAAAGGGCAATAGAACGACTGATAGCGAAACCATTAAGTGGAAAATTATTAATGGATGAGTTCATCGAAGAAGATCTGATTATAGTGGATGTGGAAGATGGAAAGATTGTCTTCGGTAAAGGCAGGCATTTGTTAGAAAAGAAGGAAAAATGGCTGCATAACATGGAAACCGCAGATTACGAAACCATAAGCAGGGCATTGGGCGAGGGAAATATTAATGAAGTCATAAAGAATCCAGAAGAAGTTGCAATTATGTTCACTGATTTAAAAGATTGCGGAAAATATTTCAGGGAAATGGGGACAATAGGAGCAATGGAATATATTGAAAAACATTGTAACATTCTTATCCCTGTTATCAGGTCTTACGGCGGGGATGTTGTGAAAATAATATGTGATGCCATTATGGCACTATTCAGAGATCCTTATGAATCTGTAAGGGCTGCTGCCGGGATGCAAAAGGCTATCAGTAACCATAACAAGAAAGCGGATAAAGAAGAACAGTATCACATTCGTATCAGTATGAATGCAGGCAGGATTTCAGTGGGGCAGAGAGGCGAACTTTTTGGCAAGGCAATTAATATTGCTGCGAGAATTGATAAAAAGCTTACTTCGCCTGACCAGATTCTTATCGGACAGACCCTGTATGAAATTGTAAAAAATGACCCTGATATAAAAGCCAGGGTTTTTCGTGAGGCTGAGTTTAAGGAGATGCGGGAGAAAGTTAAGGTATATGAAGTATTGTGGAATGATATGTGCTAAGAATGAATAGAGAAGGAGAATCAGCATGGGAATTTTTGATTTGTTTCGGAGCAAAAAAGAGCAGAAAAGAAGCCCGATATCGGTTGTTGAAGAGGCGTTGAAATCAAAGAGTATGGCTGTTACGTCATCCGAAGTAGAAAGGGTTATGAATACTGTCTCACGGGGAATTCGTTTCAGGACTTGTCTGCCTGAAGAGCTGGAGATTTCTTATTCAGCAGAGTTAACATGTGCTGAATCAGGGTATATTGTGCTTGCCTCGTTAACACTTGTGAATCCGGGAACAGGGGAAATCCCTAAGCATGTGCTAAACACTATTTTTTCAGTTGCAGTTTATTATGCCGCAGCCAGTGAGCTTGCAAAAGAAAAAGGATTTCTTGATTTTGTGATAAAGCCGGGCCAGAGGATAGCCCTATGTGATTTTAGAGCCTTCGGGACAAGTTCATTCACAGAAGGACATCCTATATATGATCTATTTCCAGAATTGCTTAATAAAACAGTCCAAGCGTGATATGTTGAAATGAACCCCTCAGACAGCAACAGAGAGCCTGATGGATCTCTACCTTTTCCTTTCAGAGATATCTCCCTTGAAAGTCCCTTCAAAGTCCTCCAATCCAGGATAGAGCTTCCCAGAGAAGACCCATTCAGCCTGAAGGTAATAGAAGAGCTTGAAAAGCAGGGGCTTTTTATCAGGTGGAGATTTGGCTACAGGCTGGCTAACAGATACGAAGTAAGAAGGATACATTCAGGCGGAATGGGGATTGTATGGATAGTCGAGGATTTATTTGATAACAGAAAACCCTATGCAGCAAAGAGCGTAAAGCCATTCTTCAGAAAACCAGAGACAGAAGATGAATGGGAAAGGAGAGAGAAATCAATCCAGAGATTTCTTGAGGAGTGCAAGATATGGGTTGATTTAGAAAAACATAGGCATATTGTTCATGCAGAGTTTTTGGAAAAGATAGAGGGCGTGCCATTGGTCATGTCTGAGTACATAGAGGGAGGAGATTTAACAAACCGGATAGAAAAAGGCCCATTGCCAATAGAGACTGTTCTTGATTATGCGATACAGTTCTGCATAGGGATGGAATATGCAAACCAGAAAGGGGTATTAGTTCACAGAGACATAAAACCCGGAAACATAATGGTTACGAATGATGGAGCATTAAAGGTCAGTGATTTTGGACTTACAAAGGCAATAAGGGAAGCAGAGGAGATAAGAAAAGAAGATGCAGCATTATACGAAGAATCACAATCACCGATTGAAGGGGCAATAATAAGCGTATCAAGAGGATTTGGAACGCCGCCATACATGGCGCCTGAGCAGTTTGATGAGAGGCTGCTTAAATACATAGGGCATCCTGTTTATCCGATAAACACAGCCTGTGATATCTTTGCCTTTGGACTTGTGCTTTATGAGATGCTCAAAGGAAAACATGCATACTGGACAGAAATTGGTTGTGACAGGGAGACATGGGACAAAGCCCACAGGATAGCATCCAGTGTTGCCTTTCATCCTGCTTATGTCTACTATTTTCTAAAAGCCATAAACCTGAATCTTTCAAAACCAATCTCGGACAATGAGCAACTGGATAACCTTATCCTTAAATGTCTGAAGAAAAATTCAGAAGAGAGATATAAAGACTTTAAAGAACTCAAGGAAGAACTACTGAAAATTTTTAAAATCCCCCTTAGTCCCCCTTTGCTAAAGGGGGATGCAGGGGGATTATCGTATGAAGTAATCGAAGAGCCACCACAAAAACCCAACTACAAAAACAAAGGCAAAACCGCCTTTATCCTCGGCAGAGAAGAAGAGGCAATCAAGTTCTATGACAAGGCATTGGAGGAAAATCCTGCGGATACCGATGTCTGGCTTGAGAAAGGGCTTGCAATGGCGGAGATGGGAAAGCTGGGAGAGTTTGGGGTTTGTATGGAGGTGATACCGTATTTAAAGCCGAGCAAGGAAGATGTTGCAAAGTTGCATGAGACAAGAATAATGGAACCCGTATTTGTTTCATTTTCAAGTCGTGATAATAGATTATATGAAGATATTATTAAGCATTCCCCGTGCTTAGAGGAATTTATTGGTACTTTGAGAAATAATGAGGCGGCAAATAATTCTTTTAAGGATTACAATCCTGAATTAACAAAGCTTTTTGGTCATTTTGTAGAAAAAGAATTTGGTGGTACTGCTGAGGGAGGATTTTATTTGGCAGGTGCGTTGGGAAGGCTTAATGACATCTCTGCAATACCTTTTTTAATAGAAACTTACTTGTCTAATTCAAGAAGCAATGATATGCGATTACTCTCTATAGTGGCCTTAGAACAATATAAAGATATTTCTCTTAAACCATTTTGGATAAACATACTAAGAGATTCTGATGCTCGTATCCGCAAGATTGCAATTAAAAAGATCGGAGAATTCAAGGATCCTTTAATGGAAAAAATTTTTCAGGATGCCTCTACAGATAGAGATATTGGTATCCGTATAGAGGCTGCACGTGCATTAGGATATATTGGCAAAAGTCGTTATGCCATATCTGTTCTAATAAAAGCAGCTGACGCTACATTAAATAATCAAGAAAACGAGTATGCGATTGCCATAGAAGCATTAGGAAATATCGAAGACCCTTCCATAATACCCATTCTTAGAGCGGCAGCCAAGAAAGAAAGAAAAATTAAGGGAGAAAAATATGGAGAAGGTGCAAAATATTTTAGAATATTTGCTGAAGAAACTTTAAAAAGAATTGGCTCCCCTTTCTTTTTTACAGGTATATCAAATAGTAATACTGGCACAGAGTGGACAACTATACATATAAGAACTAAAGACACATCTACAATATCTGCTCTACTCGTATTTTTAAATCATTCAGATAGTTATATCCGCTGTGCTGCTGCCAGGGCATTAGGCGTGTTAAAAGACGCTTCCTCCACATCAATTTTAATAGAAACTTTCAAAAAAGAAGATGGCTATGGTCAGGAGGCTATTATAGAAGCTTTAGGAAATTTTAAGTGCCTTTCCTTATTGCCTTTTTTCAAGGATGTATTACTAAAAAATAGCAGTCTGGCAAACCAGAGGGCTGCCATAAAAGCATTGGGAAAACTACGGGATCTTTCTGTGATACCTGTTTTTATAGAGTTTCTTAATGATGAAAAAGTTCGTTCTAAAATTGCTGAAAAGTTGGATGCAGATTCTGCTGGTTATTTCTTCGCAGATAGGATGGAAAACATACGTATTATATGGCAGGCTTTAAGATATATATGGTCTGGAATCGAAAAAGAAAAAACCGAAGCCCTCAAACATTCCCTTGCCCCTTACTCCGCCCTTGAATGGAACAAAAAGGGCTTAGAAAATCTTGAATCAGGCAATAAAGAAGAAGCAATAAAATGCTTCGAGAAAGCCATCTCGATTGACCCTGACTGGCAGGAGCCGAGGGAGAATCTTAAGAGATGTAATCTGGGAAGGTGAGGTAATCTAAAGATGAATTTTTATTTATCTTCGAACTCTTGAAAGTAAGGAGGTGGCTGCCTTAGGATAATGTAGCTGGAGTCTCTATTCTCGATTTGACTGTCAGAAATAATGGTAATGCAAAATCTTTTGATAAACAAGTTAAAATAATGGGGTAGTCTATCCCACCCAGGAGATGAAAAGATGAAAGAAGAAGCAAAAGAAATGCTGAAAAGCCTAAGTGCCTTACGAGAAAATTTTAACGGATTACAACTCGAACAAGAAACATTTCTATATTCATTTAAAGAGAAATTCATCAAGCTGGTCAAAAACTCTAACATAGCAGATCTGCTTATTTTGATTTTAATCTTAGAAAGGCCGGAAAAAGTATTTGATTTCCTAAATCTCAACTCGATAGAAGAAAAGCATAAAAAGGAGACAGTAGAGTGGCTCCTCTCCCAAAAGGAACTAAAAGAGAAACTAAAGGAGAAGTGTAAAGGTCTCATGATCGCAAATAAATGGTTTTCTTCTTACGGAGAGCTAAAAGATTTGTTCCGTTTGTCTTTTCTTGATTCGGTTCTCCCTGGAATAAAAGATCTGTTTTTAAAAGATTTATTCCCCGAGCAAAATCCTACTAAAAAATTAGAAGCATTAGAACGTTTTTCTAAATTGGCAGCGGCGCCACATAAGCCTGATGACAAAATAAAATATGACAATGCCCCATTTGCCCCAAGGGGGGAGATTAAAAAATAAAAATATGAAGGGGGTTCAATGCTGTCTCGAAAAATCACGGCCATAGAAATAAGAAATAAGAAATAAGATATAAGATATAAGATATAAGATATAAGATGTAATGTGACCATCTAATAATTAGACAACCTTAGTTTTACATTAATTAAAGATTAGACACTTAAATCTGACGCATCATTGTTCCCTCTCCAGAGCTGAAAGCAATAGTGATAGTAAATCCTTAAAAAACCAAGCCCTTTGCATACCCTCCGGCGATTTTGCATGTCTCTTTCTATATGGCATAAGTGTTGCAATCAGGTAGCGTTATAGACGCAACATCTAAAAATAAATAGAGGTGATATTATGGAAAAGAGTCAGGCAGGCCAGAGATTTCAAAACTATGAAAGGCTTGAGATAGAAGGAAAGGCTGTATGGGTGCCTTATCCTGTCCGGATACCTGAATTCAGCTTTGTAGGAAGAGAGGGGATAATTGAGAGGGCACTTGCAGCCTGGACAGGATTTGATAGTCTTGTCCCACTTAATTTCCGATTATACGGGCCGCCAGGCACAGGAAAGAATGCCATTGTATATGAACTTTCAAGAATACTGAATAAAGACCTCTATATTATCAACGGACATCAGGAGCTCGGGCCCGAGGATATTGCGTGTTCAGCCACCATGACCTCTAAAAATACCGTTGAGTATGTGGCATCGCCGCTTTTTGCTGCTATGCTCAGGGGAGGCATCTGTTTTTTCGATGAGATCGGCAAGGCGCCTCAGGCAGCCCTCGACCCTCTTGCATCTGTGCTTGATGACCGCAGGACACTGACATCTGTTCTGGCAGGAATACATCTGAAGTCAGATGAAAGATTTTTATTCTGTGCAGCCCTGAATGAAATAGAGGAAGAAGGCACAGGGCTGCCGGGATTTATAGATGAAAGGACAATGCCTGCAATATATGTCGGATATCCACCAGTTCAAGAGATGGAGGAGATTTTGAATAACCGTTTAGGCTTGATGGCAGGACTCTGGAGCAAGGTATTTATCTCAGAATTCAAGGATAAAGTCCTGTCTCCCCGGACGGCGGTAATCCTTCTGGAGTACGCCTATAGGCTATATAAAATTAAAAATGGCAATTCCCCAATCCTTACAGAAAAGGAGATAAAAGAATATCTATGCCGCGCATACAGGGATATTGATGCCAGAGGCAAACATGAAGGGGAAGGGCTGAAAGATGAACAAAAGGAGAAGAAGAGTGATGCGATCAACTCAGCCGGATTCTTCGTGGGTGGGAAAGATACAATACATTAGGCATCCTTATTTTGGGAATCTGTCTGTAATCCCCTATATAAAGGCCAGGCTTGTCTTTGCCGAGATGTCAGCAAGGGCTATCGAAGAAGGAGGATTCGATCTTGTTGCAGTAGATCTTCCATATTTCATGAACTACGAAGGCTGGCTGGACATGCCATTGAAGTTATTCCCATATGTAAGTTCGCTGCTTGTGCAGAACAAGGATTCCTTATTTGTTGCCTTTCCATTTGTACCGAATGATGCGGCCTGTTGCTCTATCGCCTCTGTCAGGATATTACAGGATAACAGGAATCAGATTGAATATGAATGTATTGATGACTCCAATATAATCGATTATCCATATGACTGTTTGGCCATGCCTGAGGTCGCGTCTATAGATGATTATTTCGTTTTTACAGATGGTCTTGAAAACTATTACGCCCCTGTTTTCAATCAACTAAATGAGTCATGGAACCGCATGACAGAGACCCAGCAGTTTTTCCTGAAGCACAGGGCGGGTATAATGGCAGAGAGACTGAGAAACCTTCTGAGGCGTGGGAAGAAAACTCTTTTTGTATGCGAGTATAAATTATGGTGGTTGATATCAAAAATGCTTGAACATGATTCATGCGATGAGAAACATTTTTTTTCGAGATGGAAAGGCTTAAAGACTGCCCTTGTTCTGGAAGACCCGTATTTTTTCTGGGCTAAAGGCGTCATGGATGACTTCCCCGCTGTTGTATTTCAGTTCTATAACAGATTACGAACGGGTATGCTAGGTTCATTCGATAAGCTGAATGCCATTAACGAGATGCTGGGAAAATTCAAAAAACCTGCGATTCTTAAGGAGTTAGGATGTCCATCTATCCGTAAGGTGGCTTCATTCCACCGCTATCTTAATAACAGGCTTACTGTTAATCAGAGGCTCACCCCTGCTCTGCCGGATTATATCTATGACTCTGCTCTCTCATGTCTGGGAAAACGGTTTGCAAAAGAGATAGCGCAACAGTTTCTCCGGTATCCATATACCGACATGGAAAAGGTTGTAAGTTATCTTACCCTTCACGAAGAGTCAATAATTACAGGAGGAAATACATTCCATATACCCGATTTATCCAACTGTGTTTTTTTATATCCGTTCAATACAGGACAGTTCCATGACCGCTACGAGGAGCGCATTCGGCTGGCAGATATTGTTCGCCCATCTCTCACTAAAAGGGAGATAGAGGAATTGCAAGGCATAAACATGACCAACTGGGCAGTAGAAAAGGACTATAAACTCCATGAGATTGCATGTACTAATGTACGAAATATCGTAGAGA
>JAKALU010000027.1 GCA_021824065.1 Nitrospirota bacterium | reverse complement strand
GGACAGATATACTGACATGCTGTCTTATCCTGTGCCTTACAACCATCACATTTTTCTGCGATAACAAAACTCGGCATTTCTTAACCTCCTTAAATTATTGTTTTAATAATCGGCCTTAATACTTAAAGCCGTAACCTTTATTACCTTAAACCTTCACCCCCTCTCATCAACATATTTAGTGCCAGTGTTTAGCGTCAGTAATTTTTAATGCATCATACTGACACTACCACTTTTTACTGACACTGTTATCTTATCCACCTTCCGCATATTTATGTGTCTTTATCTCAACCTTTTCGGTCAGCCCCTGGTAATATGCCTGAAGTATTTTCAAAACCTCGGGTCTGCTGAAGTGGTCAGGAACATCCTCCCCTTCAGAAAGCATCTTTCTCAATTTAGTTCCGCTGAGGATCAGCCTATCTTCCTTGCCGTGAGGACAAGTCCTCATTGATGCCATGCCGTCGCACTTAAAGCAGTAGAATGTCCAGTCTATCTTGAGCGGCTGGGTTTCGAGTGCACCCTCCGGGATTTCATTAAAGATTTTCTGTGCATCGAATGGCCCGTAATATTCACCAACACCTGCGTGGTCACGACCGATAATCATATGGCTGCATCCATAGTTCTGTCTGAAAAGCGCATGCAGAAGTGCCTCACGAGGTCCTGCATATCTCATATCTAATGGATAACCAGCCTGTATACAGGTGTCTTTAACAAAATAATGCTCAACAAGGGTGTCTATGGCCTTTACTCTTACCTCTGCTGGAATATCGCCGGCTTTAAGTTTTCCAAGAAGTTGATGGATCAGCACGCCGTCACAGGTCTCTATCGCAATCTTTGCCAGATACTCATGAGAGCGGTGCATAGGGTTTCTTAACTGAAGTGCTGCAACCTTGTTCCAGCCCTTTTCCTCGAAAATCTTTCTTGTTTCAGCCGGTGTCTTATATACACCGGGATACTGTTTGGGGAACATGCCTTCAGTTAAAACCTTAACTGATCCCGCGAGGTTAATATCACCCTGCCCCATTACTTTGGTGACACCGGGATGCTCCATATCAGTTGTTTTGAAAACCTGCTGGCATTCATGAGCTTTGTCTATTTTATATTTCTCACTAACCTTCATTGTGGCCATGAGTTCGCCTGTCTCTTCATCTATTAAAGAGATCTCCTGGTTCTTTTTAATACTGTCAGCCTGGCCCTCTGTTGTAGAAAGCGTTATTGGTATAGGCCAGAAAGTTCCATCAGCCATCGTAAACTTATCGCAAACTCCTTGCCAGTCATCATGTCTCATGAAACCTTTAAGTGGAGTAAACCCTCCTATGCCCATCATTATTAAGTCTGCTGATTCCCTCGATGAAACTCTTACCTCAGTTAAAGTCTTTGCTTTTTTCTTTTCTTCTTTCAACTCTTCTCCTGTCAACAGGAGAGGCATTAACTTTTTTTGCTTCCCATGCGGTCTTACAAGTGCCATTTTTTCCTCCTTAAAGTTTTTAGATTGATAAAAATTTATCTTTACTTAGCACCTAATGCGCTACAAACCTTATTGAATATCTCATCAATGTTGCCCACACCCATAACAGATTTCAGAATCCCGCCCTTCCTGTAATAATCTATTAATGGTGCTGTCTGAGCATCGTACACATCGAGTCTTCTCTTTATCGTTTCCTCTTTGTCATCATCCCTCTGGAAAAGTTCTCCGCCGCATTTGTCGCATACGCCATTCTTTTTAGGCGGAGAAAAATATACATTATACATCTGCTGGCATTTCTTGCATGTCCTTCTGCCTGTGAGTCTTTTCATAAGATCATCCTTCGGAACATCAACGCTTAATGCTGCAGTCAATGGTATCCCCAATGACTTCAATATCTTGTCCAATGCCTCTGCCTGGGATGTGTTCCTCGGAAAACCATCGAGTATGTAACCCTTTTTGCAATCATCCTTCTTCAGCCTGTCTTCCACAAGACCTAAAACTACTCTGTCAGGAACCAGCTCTCCTTTGTCCATAAAAGATTTTGCTTCTTTGCCAAGCGGTGTCCCTTCAGCTACATTCTGTCTTAAGATGTCTCCTGTAGAAATCTGCGGTATGCTGTACTTTTCGATGAGCTTCTTGGCTTGAGTCCCCTTTCCGGCGCCAGGTGCGCCGAGCAACACTAATCTCATAATGCACCCCCTCTTGAGTTCTCTGCTACTATCATATTGAAAGCGGTATAAACAGAAATAAATACCACAAAATCAATAACTTGTAATTGCAATGCAGGACTATTTATAAGTCTAAACAGTCTTCACAAGCGTTACATACTATTCCATATATAGAGTTTTTTCAAGAAAAAAATTAAAATTGTAATATTAATTTTTCTTATAATTACCGTAAGCTCTTATAAGGCTGCTTATTTAATCAAAAGATTGAGGGTTTCCGTACATCCAATGAGACAATAATCCTGAAGGGATCATTAGTATTTGAGCGTTTTCTTTGCCGATGCTTAGACGCTTATGAACTTCTCCCCTTGAGGTACTCGTACAGTTTCTTCAGTGCTGTGCCCCTGTGACTCAATGCATCCTTCTCCTCATCAGTCATCTCAGCAAAGGTTTTATTATGCCCGATGGGATAAAAAACAGGGTCGTAGCCAAACCCTTTTGAGCCTCTTGGTTCTCTTCCTATCCTGCCTTCAGCGTATCCCATAAATGTCTCAACCTTTCCATCAGGAAATGATAGGGCGATGCAGCAGGCAAAACGCGCACCCCTTTTCTCATCGCTAATCAATTTCATTTCAGACAAAAGTTTTTCAAAATTTCTCCTGTCATCTGCACCTTCGCCTGCATAGCGTGCAGATAAAACTCCAGGTGCTCCGCCTAATGCATAGACCTCAAGACCTGAGTCATCAGCCAGCGCTGGCATTTTTGTATATTTAGAGACTGCCATTGCCTTTTTAACGGCATTTTCCTCAAAAGTATTTCCGTCTTCTTTCACATCAGGGCAGTCAGGGAAGTCATTGAGCGTATAAATTGTGATAGGCATGTCCTTCACAATCCTCTTTATCTCTTCAATCTTTTTCTTGTTTCTCGTTGCAAGAACAATGTTCATGATTTGCCGCAGAATTATAACATATTGTGCTTAGAACTTATTTTAAATTTCAGAGTATAATAGTCAGACTTTAATCTATTTCTAAAAGAGGTTTAAAGATGGGAATTCGTGTGGTATGCGCCGGGACATTTGATCACCTCCATTTGGGCCATGTTGATTTCCTTAAGCAGGCAAAGGTGCTGGGAGACGAGCTCATTGTGATTGTTGCGCGTGATGAGAATGTCAAGCGCATCAAAGGTCTAATGCCTGAGCATAATGAAACACAGCGAAAAGAGAATGTTGAAAAAACTGGCATACCTGACAAGGTTATTCTCGGGTATACCAATAAAGACATCTTCTTAATATTAGAAGAGCTTAAGCCCGATGTTATTGCATTAGGCTATGACCAGAGGGTGAGCGAAGAGAAGATAAACGAGAGACTCCCAAAATGCAGGGTCGTCCGCCTTAAGCCGTTCAAGCCCGATAAATACAAGTCATCGTATTACAGGGCGAAAACCAAGTAATACATTGCCTTAGCTGTCATTGCGAGGCGTAATTATGGAAGTTGAATCTCGATAGAGCCCTACCAAAAAATACGCCGCGCAAGCTGTGCGTTATCCAGATTGAAAAAGCATCCGGTCACGTCATTCTGGTTTATCCAGAATCGTTCTTCAGAAAGACTCCCGACAAGCGGGAGTGACAAGTAAAGAGAAACAGAAAGGGCTCGCTAATGCGAGCCCTTCAATGTAGCAAGCTCTGAATTCTTCTGATTTTAGAAGAAAATCTTCTGGTTTATCAGAATGCCAAGGGATACCAGCAGTGCATAGATCGCGAGAGATTCAATCATGGCGAGACCGATGATGAGCGTCGTGGTAATCTTTCCTGATGCCCCGGGATTCCTTGCAACACCCTCACATGCCTTGCTCAAGCCGATTCCCTGACCGATGCCTGTGCCCAGGGCTGCAATACCTATTGCTAATGCAGCGCCTATAGCAGCCATGGCCTTGACATTAGAGTCTGATGTCGCAGGCGCAGCTGCTTTTTCAGCTTCTTCTGCCAGAGCAAACGGAGCAAGCAGACAGATGAGAGCAAGTATAAGTAATGTCACTGATATGATTCTTTTCATTACTTCTTCCTCCTTTCCTGAATTCTTAATTTAATGTGCTTCTTCAACAGCACCAGCAAGGTAAAGAGTAGTTAAAAGGACAAAGACAAATGCCTGTATAAAACTTACAAGTGTACCTAACGCTAATATGAGTGTGGGGATAATCCATGGTGCAAGCGTGGCAAGCACCAATAAAATTATATGTTTTGCAACCATGTTTCCAAAAAGCCTGACAGAGAGGGTAACCGGCCTTACAAGATGCCCGATGAATTCTATCACAAACATCAGTATCATCAATGGGAGTGCAAATATAGAGCGGATAGGTCCAAGAAAGTGGTTTAAATATTTAATCCCATGCACTTTGATCCCATAATAATGGGTTGCTAAAAATACCGGGATTGCCATTGCTGCGTTTGTATTTATGTTACTTGTTGGAGATGCAAATCCTGGAATAAGACCCATAAAATTACAGAGAAGTATGAACATAAATAATGTGCCAATCAACGGGAACAATGTTTTCCCCCAGTGATGGCCAATGTTATCTTCTGCCAATTTTAAAAAAGTCTCTACTATTGTCTCGATAAAATTCTGGAAACCTGTTGGCACCAGACGCATTGATCCTCTGATAATAATCGCAACAGTTATCAGTATAATAGATGCAAGAAACGCATAAGAAACATTGTGCGGGACTACATTGGGGTTAATCACAGCGTCCATCAGCAGGACTTCATGCATACCTTCCATAAGTGCCTCCTCAGGGAAAAATCTTTGCTATCTTAATTAAAACTCTGTCTAAAGTCAAGACTTTAACTTATATAAAAAATTTATATATCTATAATCAGCAGGTCATAGAAACAATCCTCTCTATACCTGCATAATCTTTTATAACGGAAACTATTTTGAAATGATTGGCGCGTGCAATCTCAGCAACATCTTCTGCCTGTCCCTCTCCTATTTCGAGAAAGACATATCCTCCCATCTTTAAATGCTTTCGTGCATCTGAGAGTATCCCATTATAATACCTGAGTCCATCCTCCCCGCCGTCGAGTGCATTTCGAGGCTCCCAGCTTTTAATCTCCGGCTGGAGATTTGCAATATCATTGCTTTTAATATAAGGAGGGTTCGAGACTATTACGTCGAAAGTAAGACCCGCAACTGGTTCAAATAATGAGCCCTTGAGAAAACTTACATTTCTAACATTGTTAATTTCTGCATTTTCATGAGCATATCCGATAGCTGTTTTTGATATATCCGTCCCATAGACAGTTGATTCGGGAAGATGTTTTGCGATTGCCAATGCCAGACATCCGCTGCCGGTGCAGAGGTCGAGGATATTTAGCCCCTCTTTAGTCCCCCCCTTGCCAAGGGGGGGATGGGGGGGTAATTTCTGAACGGTGACCGCCTTTATAACTTCTTCAACTAAAAGTTCTGTTTCAGGTCTTGGGATAAGAACACCCGGGCCAACCTTTATCTTCAAACCATAAAACTCGACATAGCCGAGAATATACTGAAGCGGCTCTCTCTTTGCTCTTCTTGCAAGAATTCTATCTATCTCTTTTGTATCTTCATCTGAAAGGACTGGATTGTCTCTATAGAGCACTACCTTGTCTATCCTGAGACTGTGGGTTAAGATGATCTCTGATTCTTTGCCGGCGTCTTCAATCCCGCACTTTTTAAGGAATGCTGTTATCTTTTTTATTTTATCAAGGGCGGTCATAGTATCTATTACTATAGCATTATAAAACAACTGTGAGATCAAGAGGCAAAAACCGTATTAACACAAAATGCCAAGTGGCATTATATGCTCTCATTGATTTTAATGATTCTTTGTTTTCTCTTTTTACCCTAATGTGCTATATTCCTTCCATGAAACCAAGAAATACCGGGTTGGTATATTAATCGTTAGAAGGTAGAACAAATAAATTATGAACAACCGAACATCATTATTGGTATCTGTCATTTCCGCCGCTGTTGCTGCTATCGCATTGCTGGTTTCTTTATATGCAAATCATATTAGTTCTAGGGCATACGAGTTATCGCAGCAAGCTTTTCTTTCGGAACGGCGCGTCACACTTCGGTCACAAAAACAGAAGGATTTTTTATTACTTGAAACATTAGAAGAAACTCAGGAGGTCAATCACATAACAATATACTTTCCTATCACTTTTCACATCGAACCAATGGTGATCGTTGCGCATGATATGCGACTCTCAGAGGCTGCCATAAGACCGAATATTAAAAAATACATAGATGCCCAGACAAAACCAATAAAGGATAGCATTCAATACATATACAACTATTCAATTCCTGCCCTATTTATCGTTCTGGGTCATACGAAGGGAACCGCTACAATGACCTATGCAGTGTATGATCTAATTCACGAATATACGAGACCACCTTCAGGTGACTCTACGCTTATCCTCAAAAGTGCGGTTCTGAATATCTATTTGGAAAACAGGATAGCTAACCCACAGCAATACATTGACAAACTGTTTGAGCAAACAAAAAATGCTTCAAACGGCGAGAATGAAAAAAAACAGCCCTTCTAACAACCGGCTCGACAGCCGACCGGGATTAAACGTGGTTTGGTTTTGCATTAGGCTGGTTGCCCCGGCGGGTCAGCCGAAGCGTTACAGCTCTTTCAGCTTCTCCGCCTGATAATGAGCAATAAGATTATCTATTATCTCATCCATATTTCCTTCGAGCACACTCTCAAGCCTGTGGAGAGTAAGCCCTATCCTGTGGTCCGTCACCCTGTTCTGGGGGAAGTTGTATGTCCTGATTCTCTCGCTTCTGTCTCCTGTGCCGACCTGTGTCTTCCTGTCGGCAGCGCGCTCTTTTCCCTTTTTCTCTATCTCAAGCTCAAGAAGCCTTGAGCGCAACACCTTCATCGCCTTTTCCCTGTTCTTTAACTGGGACCTCTCGTCCTGACACTGCACAACAAGCCCGGTTGGCACATGCGTTATCCTCACTGCCGAATAAGTTGTATTCACGCTCTGCCCGCCAGCCCCTGATGAGCAGAATGTATCTATCCTCAAGTCTTTTTCTTCTACTTTTATGTCAACCTCTTCAGCCTCAGGCAGCACAGCAACTGTCGCGGCTGATGTATGAATCCTTCCCGATGCCTCTGTTACAGGCACCCTCTGTACCCTATGAACCCCGCTTTCATATTTAAGCCTGCTGTAAGCGCCTTTCCCTGTAATGTTTGCGACTATCTCTTTTAACCCGCCTAAACCCGTCGGGCTGGAATCTATGACCTCTATCTTCCATCTCCTTACCTCAGCGTATTTGGAGTACATCCTGAAAAGATTTGCAGCAAAAAGAGCTGCCTCCTCGCCGCCCGTGCCTGCCCTTATCTCAAGGATTACGCTCTTTTCATCCCTTGGGTCTTTCGGAAGGAGCATTATCTTCATCTCTTCCTCTATTCTGGGTTTCTTTTCCTTGAGTTCATTGAGTTCAGCCTGGGCAAGTTCCCTCAGGTCACCATCTCCGCCTTTCAGTATCTCTTCATCACCTTCAATATCTGTAAGGAGTTTTTTATATTCCCTTATCTTTTCGACAAGCTGCTGGAGTTCTGCCTGTTCTTTTGAGTATTTTTGATACTCCTGTGGCATAGAAAGAACCTTAGGGTCTGCCATAAGCCTTGTTAGCGCCTCGTATTTATCTTCTATTGTCTGAAGTTTCTCAAGAAGCATTTTCTACCTTTTCTACCTCGAATTTAAGAACCTCCTTCAATGCGGTGATGGCAACTTCCATCTGTCTGTCATCAGGCTCTTTGGTTGTGAGTCTCTGCAAAAGAAGGCCTGGCATAATAAGGAGATTTACAACTGGATTGTCTTTCATCCTTGCTGACAGTTTTAAAAGTTCGTACGAAATACCAGCTATTAATGGAATAAGTATCAGTCTTGAGAGAAACTTGTAAATAAATGGCCATGCCTGGGGGATAAAAGAAAAAACGAGAATGCTTGTTATCATAACTATCAAAAGAAAGCTTGTGCCGCATCTTGGGTGATGAGGACTGAAGCGCCTCATATTGTCCACGCTCAGTTCCTCTCCTGCCTCATACGCATGTATTATCTTGTGCTCTGCACCATGATATTCAAATATCCTTCTCATCTCTTTCCAGAACCCGATTGCTATAACATAAATCAGGAATATAACGACCCTGATAACTCCATCAACAAGATTAAAAATGAAAGAATTCTTAGAGACAGAAACAAAAGTAAAGCCAAGTAGTTTTGTTGCGTACAGAGGAAGAAATACAAAGAGTGCAATGCCGATGATAAAGGCAGAACCAATGGTCAGACTGATAAGCAGAGGGCTCATTGTTTTTTCATCTTCATTGTATGCCTTGCTCGCAGAGAACTCTATTGCCTTTATGCCGAGTATTAATGCATGGAACAGGGCAACAACTCCCCTCAACATCGGGAACCTCAATGACCTCGGAAGTTCATGAAGCCTCTCCCTTTTTACGTGGATATCCCCTTTCATGTCCCTGACTGCTACTGTCCAGCCTTTCGGGGCCTTCATCATCACACCTTCTATCACTGCCTGTCCGCCTATGTTTTTTCCCATACTGTTCAATAATCCTTATTACTTAATAGTTTATTTTTAGTAATCTCCCCTAACCCCTCTTTACAAAAGAGGGGGATGACATATCTATGAATCGTATAGAACAGGCAGGTGAAAAATTTTTATACGACACCTCATAGTAAAACTTTTGAGGCCGAAACCGGAAAAAACCTCTAATTTGTAAGCCTCTCACAACTGCCATCTCTTTATCCTGTCGATTATAAAAATTTTGAGACTGCTTGTTCTATACAAACACAATAAACGCAATAAAAAAGCCGTTAGCCATAAAACTTCAGACCAACGACTTTTAACTATCAGCGTATCTACTTATTCTTCTTTGCGTATTTCTTCTTAAATTTCTCTACTCTTCCTTCTGCATCCACCATCTTCTGTTTCCCTGTAAAAAATGGATGACACATTGAGCAGATATCAATATGAATCTTTGGTTTTGTTGACATTGTGGTAAAGGTCTCACCACATGCACATATCACTTTTGCCTCTTTATATTCCGGATGAATTTTTTCCTTCAACTCGATCCTCCTTTAGGAAGTTTATATATTATAAAAAATTTCATATGCTTTTGGCAATAGAAGAAATTTTCATGTAGAGAAGGGTGTCCTCTTGATATAAAACGCCGTTACCCTTAGGTTCTTTCAAAAAAAGACCTACAAACTATGCAGGTTATTTCAATTTCTTCTGATGGCGTTTCAATTTGGAACCGGCACTTACCTGTGCGCCTGAGAGGTTCGAGCAATTGGTGCATCTCACACCTGTGCATATTTCCCTATGGTACAGCGTTGTCTGGTCAAAGCTCGGATTGAATATTATCGTGTTCCCATTATTACCAGCTGCCCCTGCATATGAAGGCGCACCAGATGCGAGTGAAGTCCCGAAACTGCCATCAGATGCAACAGAGACGGTAATGCTGCCAGACTCATATGTTATAGTGCCATCCCTCTGGTTCTTTAATGAATATGTGCAATTGCCGTTGCTGTCACATGTCAATGTGCCAAATTCAGCATTGAAGCTGTTCCCATTGTCATCCCCGAAACAGGCCAGTGCCCACGTCCCTGCTGCACCGGCAGTGGAATAGGTTATGTCAGCTTTTTTCATAAAAATGTAGTTAGCCCAGTCATCTACTGTATCTGGATTTGAAAGTATAGCAAGCTTGCCATCGCCAGTCAGATAACTGCTGCCGCCAATAAATACAACCGAACCATCAGCATTAACAACATACGTGCCGGATTGTGTCTTGGTCAATATGCTTCCATCTCCATTCAAAGTTGAATTCATGGAGCAGCTCCCGCTTCCATTCGCGCTCAAAATGCCCGACTCCGCCCTGTAATATCCATATGTACTGCCTAAGGCATCATGCTCATAAGCTATCCCGTAATAATCACCACTCAGGTCTGCGTTGCTATAGGTTTTTGATGCATCTATTTTGATAGCCACCGAAAACTCTTGCGCGGTTGTATCAGCAGTGCCGTCCCTGATTACCATCTTCCCATCGTCAGAGATTACAAGTTTAAGTGTCTCAACCCTTCCATCAGTATCTGTTATTGTCAAACTTATGCTGCCATCCAAATTTGTAATCGTTGAATAGGTAAAGTTCATAGAGCCAGAGGTTAAAACCCCACCATCATTAGATTTATATGTATTAGTCCCGGTCCCGTCATTATTAAAGGTTATTATCCCGCCGATTGTTCCCCATAAACCAGTATTCTTGTGGTACAGACTTACATGTGCCCATTTCTCGCTTACTGAATATGGTGTGGTGGAACCCTTCTCAACAGTATTGGTATCAATATTCCCTGCCTCATCCTTTGCCCTGATCACAAAGTAGTAGGTAGTGTTCGGACTTAATCCTGTTACTTTGAACGATGTTGCACCTGCTGAGGTTGTAAAGCTCGGGGATGAGAAGTTCTCACCGCCACGCGTTGTTGCCATGTATATCAGATAAACGATATTTGACGATGCGGAGACATTATCAGTAGCAGAATTCCATGTTAAACTTATCTCTGTTGACGATGCTGGAATTGCGGACACTATCCCTCCAAAGGTAGGTGGTGTCGTATCAGGTGGAGACAGCGTTGTTGCAAACTTCTCAACGGTATTTGTATCAATATTTCCAGCCTCGTCCTTTGCCCTTACTACAAAATAGTAGGTGGTACTGGAATTTAGCCCCGCTACTGTAAACGATGTCGCACCAGCAGAAGTTGTGAAGCTTGGTATTGCAAAGTTTTCACCTCCGGAGGTTGTCGACATATAAATGAGATAAACAATATTCGATGACGCAGTGACATTATCCGTAGCAGGGTTCCATGTCAGGCTTATACCTGTTGACGAGGCCGCAGTAGCAGACACCAAGCCTCCAAAGGTAGGTGCGGTTGTATCGGGTGGAGACAGCGTTGTTGCAAACTTCTCAACAGTATTGGTATCAATATTTCCAGCCTCATCCTTTGCCCTTACTACAAAATAGTATGTTGTGCTCGGACTTAATCCTGTTACAGAGAATGATGTTACACCTGCCGAGGTTGTAAAACTCGGCAACGAAAAGTTTTCACCACCCGATGTTGTCGACATATAAACAATATATTGCATCCTGTCCTGGGATGTTATGTTATCTGTTGCAGGAGACCATGAAAGTGTCATGGATGTATCTGTGATCGAGGTTATAGCTGATAGCCCGGAGAAAGTTGGTGGTGTTACATCCATTGATACCATAACTATGGTGAGCGTAACAGGTGTACCGTCGAGGTCAGCATAGGTGTCTCCTTTGTATAAAACATTGCCTGCTGAATCCATTGCCTCGACTAAAAAATACCTGTTAGCCCCATTTTGAACATCAAATGATTCTGTGATGGTGGTCCTTCCTTCAACAGATATGGTTCTCTGTATTGTCGCCATATCTGTTGCCGAGATTGTAAATCTTATGCTGACTATACTTGACGGTATCGTTGCTGATACACTCAGTAGCCCACCGCTTGCAGGGGAGGCTGTCTTTGTCTGACCAAGATTTATACTTACAGTTGTCTTACCCGATGTATAAGTCGATGAACTGCCTCCACAGCTATTGAGGCTTGTTATCACCATGATAAAAATTAATGCAATTAATACCTTTTTCATAGTTATCCTCTTTATTGTGGAAACTTTACATCGATAGACACAGGAGTTGTCTGTACCGGTTGCTGCTCTATTGGTGGTGATACCACAGTAACAGGTGTCTCTACAGTTATCTGGCCTGCCCCGGGGCTTATCGGCGTTGGAGTTGAAGGGGCTGGTGAAATATCAGAAGTTGTGGTAGTTGTCGCACCCTTCAGTCTATCTACTTCTACAGGCAGTGCCTGTGTTGGGGAAGGAAGCGGCTCTCTTTCGAATATGGTAGCTATTGTCCCGGGCGTGAGCGTTATGCTGCCTATAATCCTCGGGTCTGTGCTTATTATATTTACCATCCCTTCAAGACATATAATGGTCGTGAATCCCTTGCCTTCCCTTATCCCGGCCTCAAAGAGTATCACTGTACCCCTTGCTGCTGCCACTGCTGTTGGTGTATGAACCTCAAAATTCGTTTTACCAACAACCGACCTCATCTTCCCATCTATGAGATTGAAGATTGATCTGCCCCCCTTGTCTTTGCTGTATACAAATTCTCTTATAACTACTTTTGATTTCTCACCCATGGTTAAGACGCTGTCGTCAATGAAGAGCATCTTTGCCTTCGATGCCTCGAGCGTTACTACAGTATCTTTTAAGAGTATGCTGTCTTTTACCTTTGCCTCTACTTCTTTTTTATCCCGCTCTATAATTGCCTTGTTTCTGACTGCAACCATTGTGCCCACATCATCCTTTGCCACAGCAATACCCGATAAACCCATAACTAATGACCAAACACCTATTACCAATAACCAAACTGACCGTCTAATTATCCTCATCTAAAACCTCGCATTCAGAAAAATGCTCGTTATTGCACGTTTATAATCGTATGCTGTAATGTTTGATTCATTCCTTGTGTAGAGCTGGCCTATTGTTATGCTGTATCTGTCTGTCAGTGCCTTTGTGGCTGATACTGAATAGGTATGGGTTTTGTCCTTCCTGTTCGAATCAGACAGGGGATTTATCCCGTCATACCCCTTCCTATAATACTCTCCATAAAGGTCAAGAAAAATCCTGTAGGGCATGTTAAACTTCACGCCTATAAAACCTTTGTCGCCACTGTAATCCCAGTAGTCTTTTCTTGTTGAGTCTTCATCATGGGAATAGCCAAACTTTGCCAGAATAGAGGGATGCACAGGTATATCCTGTGTTATCCCTATAAGGTTGTTTGAACCCGTTCTGTCCGAGTTGCTCACAAAAAGGTCCGAGTCTATGAAATGGCTATTTCTGTATCTATATTCAACGATTGTGGATAGCCCTCCACCCTCTGAGATTATCAATGAGGGTGAAAGCGAATGTGCATAATCATATTTATCTCCCCCTACATATATATATTCAAACGAGTATGTCCCGCTTAAATTTAATAAAGACGAGATACCATATATTGCCTTAAGTTCTAAAAGATGCTGTGTTATGTTAAAGTCAGAGAGTTCCATATGCAGGCTCTGATAGGCGCTGTAACTGACAAAGCCTTCTACCTTTTCGCCTGTGATAATGCTATATCTGCCTTTCAGGTATAATACCGCCCTCCAGTCTGATTTCCCCGATATCCCCTCAGGCAGAGGGCTGTCCGTGGGGTTCAGGACAACATTGCTGTCATACTGGCTGCCTACCGAGATGTTTAATGCCCAACGCTTTATCACCTCTGCCTTCTTTATAACCCTGAGATACTCTTCTGCACTTGCAGAAAATTCTGTGTTCGGCGCAAGCCTTATTGTGTTCTCAAAGTAATCCGTTGCTTCATCATACACAGCTCTATTGAAATAGTAGATACCGAGTTCAAGGTTTGTCCTCGCTTCTTGAGGGTTTATTGAGAGTGCCTTTTTGAGTGCTGTCTCTGCCTCTTTATCGCCTGAACGGCTGAGCGCTATGCCGAGATAAAGTGCTGCTGCTGCGTCATCTGGCTTCTCGTTGATAGCTGCCCTGAATTCTTCTATTGCATCCCTGTAGTTATTTGACTCAAGGCTTGCTATGCCCTTTGCTATATGCTGTTCGTAAATTGCCTCAGTTGCATGGGAAACAGGTGATGAGGTAAGAATAAATATAAAAGTTAATAGAACAAGACTTTTCATTCTTTTATCTTGCCCCTCCGGTTAACTTTAATTATATAGAATCAAGAATATTTGTCAAGAAAATCTTGCTAAGAACTTGCTAAGAACTTTCGCTCTCTATATATTGCTTTACCTTTGCAGCATCTTCTTCGGAAAGCTCGACAAACTCTACTCCAATCCCGACATTCGGCTGGGCGTGCTGGACGCGTGCCATTGCCTTGATATGCTTGTCATTAATTTTAAAGCTCACCTCAAAGATTGTCCCTGGGATAAAACTGGCCTGTGTGTAAATATACATCCCGTCTATGCTTATGTCCAGGGCCTGTGCCTTAATCACACCGTTGATTACCACATCTTTTTCTACTAAAGCCCTCTTCGCTCTTCTATCTTCCTCACCACTCACTGCTTCCCCTCCCTTGAATTATTAATCTTTTCAAGAAATCCTGTGTCAAACTCACCCTTTAAAAAGTCTGGGTGTGTAAAAACCTTTTTGTGAAAAGGGATTGTTGTCTTTATGCCCTCAATAATGAATTCATCGAGAGCTCGTTTCATTCGTGAGATCGCCTCTTCCCTGTTTTTACCATGCACAATAACTTTTGCTATAAGCGAGTCATAATATAAGGGGACTGTCCACCCGCTGTAGACCGCTGTATCAACTCTAACGCCAGGCCCCCCCGGCAGAGATAGGAATGTAATCTTGCCCGGAGATGGTATGAAACGCTCAGGGTCTTCTGCATTAATCCTGCATTCTATTGAATGACCAGATGGCTTTATCTGGTGTTGTTTATATTCTATCGGGAATCCAGCAGCAAGCTTTATCTGTTCTTTTATCAGGTCTATACCGGTCACCATCTCAGTGACAGGGTGTTCAACCTGAATCCTTGTATTTATCTCCATAAAATATATATTACCATCCTTATCTACAATAAACTCTATGGTTCCGATGTTTCTATACTTAATAGCCTTTGCCGCCTTCACTGCAAACTCACCAATTTTTTTCCTGAATTTTTCTGTTGAGATAGGGGATGGTGCTTCCTCTATCAGCTTCTGATGTCTTCTCTGAATTGAGCAATCTCTCTCCCCGAGGTGTATGACATTGCCTCTGCCGTCAGCCATTATCTGCACTTCGATATGCCTCATCTCAGGGATATATTGCTCTAAGTAGAGTTCACCGTTTCCAAACGCAGTGAGTGCCTCTCGCTGTGCCATATAAAATGCATGCTCGAGGTCTTTCTCTTCATTGACAATCCTCATGCCCCTCCCGCCGCCTCCGGCAGACGCCTTAATGATAACAGGGAACCCTATTTTTTTTGCCACCTTCATTGCGAGCTCTTCTGAGATGACAGGGCCATCGCTTCCGGGGACAACAGGGATCCCGCGTCTTTTCATAATCTGTCTTGCCTTTGCCTTATCTCCACCAACTCTGATATTTTCAGGCGCGGGACCAATAAACGTTATGCCCGATGTAGCACATGCTTCTGCAAAATGTGGATTCTCTGACAGAAAACCATAGCCAGGGTGAACTGCCTCGGAATCTGTTATCTCGGCAGCACTCAGAATCCCAGGGATATTCAAATAGCTCTGTGCAGAACTTGCCGGACCTATGCAGACCGCCTCATCTGCAAGCTTTACATGCAGGGACTCCTTTTCCACATCTGAATACACAGCAACTGTTTTTATGCCGAGTTCCCTGCAGGCACGTATAACCCTTACTGCAATCTCTCCCCGATTTGCTATCAGAATCTTTTTAAAAAGTTCCATAATTTATACTTCTCGCTTCACTCAATATTTTCATACAGGCTCGATGAGAAAAAGCGGTTCACCATATTCAACTGACTGGCCATTTTCAACGAGTATCCTGACAACCACACCTTCTACTTCAGACTCTATCTCGTTCATAAGTTTCATTGCCTCTATGATGCACAGCACCTGTCCATTCTTTACCTTTGCACCTGCTTCTACAAATGGCTCTGCCTCCGGCGAGGAAGCCCTGTAGAATGTGCCCACTATTGGTGAGGTTACAGTAATCAGCCTCTGCGTCTCCTCCAATGTCTCTGCTGGGGGTTTCTCTTGCACAACCACCGGCTTTGATATCTCTATAGAAGACAGCAGTTTCTCTCTCTTTATCTTTATCTTAATACCATTCTTTTCTATCTGCAGTTCTGTTATATCTGTTTCTTTGAGCAGTTCTATCAGTCCTTTTAATTCGTCAAGTTCCATCTCTCCTCCCCTACTTTACCCTCTCAATATACTCTGATGTCCTTGTATCAACCTTTATTACATCTCCCTCATTTATATGAAAGGGGACTTTAACTACCGCCCCTGTTTCTAAAGTTGCAGGTTTCCCACCCCCAGAGGCTGTGTCTCCTTTGAAACCTGCAGGGTCTGTTTTTATAACTCTGAGCTCAACAAATGTAGGTATCTCTACACTGATCGGCGTGCCTTTATGATACAGGATTTTAACCATCGTACTTTCCTTAAGAAATTTTTTTGCCTCATCAATCTGATCATGTGTAAGCGGGACCTGTTCATAGGTCTCCGAGTCCATGAAGTAATATATCTCGTCCTGAGCATATAGATATTGCATGGCCTTTTCTTCGAGACCGGGTGTCTCTAATTTTTCCCCTGACCTGAAAGTCTCTTCAAGGATAGCCCCTGTCTTTATATTTCTCATCTTTGTCCTGACAATAGCCCCTCCCCTACCCATCTTAACATGCTGGAAGTCTACTATCTCGCAAGGCTCACCCTTAAACTCTACCTTCAGCCCTTTTCTGAAATCACTCGTCGAAATCAATCGCGCCCTCCTATGTCACCCTGAACTTGTTTCAAGGTCTCATACATATTAATTTTATATTTTTAGATGCTGAAATAAATTCAGCATGACAAATTGTATATCAGATAACCTCCAACTCCCTTGGCAGCTTCGTAAGTAAAACAGCCCCTTTCTTGCCTACTGCCACCATATCCTCTATCCTTACCCCTCCAAGCCCCGGCACATAAATCCCGGGCTCAATTGTGAAGACCATATCCTCTTTAATGCTCTCTTTTTTATTCCATGTTATATGGGGCGATTCATGGACTTGAAGTCCAACTCCATGTCCGGTCCCGTGTCCAAAAAATTCGCCATACCCTGCCTTTTTTATAACATACCTGGCAGAATTGTCAATCTTTTTACCGTCTATACCAGGCGTAATAACAGAAACTGCCTTTTTATTCGCTTCAAATACTATATGATAAATCTCCTTTTTTTTACCCGTATTAGCCCCTCTTATAAGTAGCGTCCTTGTCATATCAGAAAAATATCCTCCTGCCTCTCCTCCCCAGTCTATAACAACGAGGTCCCCGGCATCCAGCATCTTCTCTGACGGCCTTGCATGTGGCATTGATGAATTCTTCCCAGAGGCGACTATTATATCAAATGGAATGTGTCTACAGCCTCTTTTTTTAAGTCGCTCTTCAAACATCATTGCTATTTTATTCTCTTTTATCCCTTTTCTTATGTAAGGTTTTACATCAAAAAAGGCGGACTCTGCACGTGTTACAGCCTCTTTTATTAATTCAATTTCCTCATCATCTTTTACAGCGCGAAGTCTTTCTATAGTGTTTCTAAACGGTCTCAGGATTAAGTCTCTTTTAGAAAGTCTCCTGAAAAATTCGTATGATACGGACATTTCAAACCCGAGCCTTTTTATCCCGAGCTTCCTTGACAGCGTTGATACTGTCTTTGGCCTTTCGCCTTTTTCTATGACAATGTCCCAGCCGCTTGTCTCTGTCCTGGCCTGTTCTTTGTACCTGAAATCAGTAACAAAAATATTTCTCGCCTTAGTGATTAAGAGAAATCCTGAAGAGCCTGTAAACCCTGTAAGATACCTGATATTATTCATATCAGTCACAAGGAACCCTTCAATCCCTTGAAAAGACTGCCTTATACCAGCAAGCCGTAAGTTCACTTGCACTTATTGGGAGAGAATGTTCTTTGAAGCCCTCAAGGCAAGAAGATAACTATCTGCACCAAGACCGCTTATCTGGCCTGTTGCAACCTCTGCTATGTAGGACTTTCTTCTGAATTCTTCACGTTTATGGATATTAGAGATATGCACCTCGATAACGGGTTTGCCTACTGATGAGATAGCATCTCTTATCGCAATGCTTGTATGGGTATAGGCAGCAGGATTTATTATGAGCACATCATATTTTTCCCCTTGTATAGCATCTATTATCTCTGCCTCACTGTTTGTTTGCATTGCGGAAAGTTCCACATTAAGCTCAGATGCTAAAGCCATCAGCCTGTTGTTAATGTCGTCGAGGGAGAACGTTCCATATATCTCCGGCTCTCTTTTGCCGAGCATGTTTAAATTGGGTCCGTGGATGACTAAAACCTTCACAATCCCTCCAATTCAGTTGTTAGCTGCCAGTTTGTAGTTGTTAGTAGAACTGATAACTGAAAACTGGCAATTATTTTAGCAGTTTTACCTATTTAAACTCAACTGCTACCTCTTTTGTGACCCTCGGCGGGGGAGATGGGATACTCGAAGGATAACCAACAGGGACTATTGCAACGGGTCTCAAGTTGGGCGGCATTTTTAATATTTTAAACACCTCTTCTTCACGGAATGCACCTGTCCATACACTGCCCAGCCCATTCTCATAAGCAACAAGCATCATGCCCATGATACTGCATGCTACATCCTGTATTGAATAGAGGTGAATTCCCCTTTCACCATATCTGTTTGATATGCGGCTGTCAGTACATCCGACTATTACAAGCGGTGCTTCTGCAATAAACCTCTGGTTCAGTGCTGCCCTTGCTATCTCCTGTTTTAATTTTTCATCCTTAACAAAATAAAATTTCCTTGCCTGCAGATTTCCCGCACTTGGCGCCCATATCAATGCATTTATCAATTTATCAACAATATCTTCTGGGATGTCTTTCTTCTGAAAATCACGGATACTTCGTCTTTTTTTAACTACCTCTAATATGTCCATGTTTCACCTCTCTAACACTCATATTGTGGATACAACTATATTTTATGTAAAATAAATACAAATGATAAGTTTTTTGAGAAAGATTAAATTTTCATTGCCTGTTCTATTATTTATCTGTGGTTGTGCTCATACGCCAGAAGTAACATTGCCTCCTGTAATACCCGAAACACCCGAGGATATACTCAGGGCAAAGGAGATATGGCAGAAAGTTGAGGAGAGAAGCGGGACAATCGAAGACAACCCTGAGTGGATAAATAATTCTTACAGGGCGATAAAAATTAAGTCACTGGCTAATATCCCGATAGAGAAATATGTGGAATATAAAAAATTTCTCGATGGCGGTGCAGTCTATATAATTAACCATCCAGCATATTACACCTTCTTCCATCATCCAAAAATAAATAGAAGAGGAAATTCAATTACAAAAAATATAATGGATATCTTTATAGATGGGGATAGCACCTCAGTCGAGTATTCTTCAGAAAATGGCGAAGCAACTCGTTACAAGGAAGAATTCTTAAAAATCATAAAAGAATTCGAGCGGGTGGAAAGCAACTTTTTAGAGTTTAAATCCACTGAGCAGAAACTGATTATTTTGATTTTGCCGGGGGATTACAAAAAATACTCAAACTACCGCTATAAAAATGGACTTGATGAGTATACAAGATATATAAATGACGTGACAAATATGTCCGAATCTGTATTATATCTTGAGTCAAAGAAACCCAATAGTGGCCAGCTTATTGAATATGATCTAACCACGCTCATCGAGTTTTTGCAGAAGATAGGTGCAACCTCCGTACTGGTTGGCGGTGAATACGTCGGAAGGTGTGAGGAGGATTTCTACAGGCAGCTATCAGGAGCAATCGGACCCAGTATGGCCGTTGAGATAGTGCCCGAGCTTTCACCTGTCTCACCTGATGACATGAATACAGACATGAAAGATTTGCTCGACCCGAAGAATAGGTTGGATGTTCAGGCAGCTACATACAATATCTTAAAGGATGCATATCAAAAGTTAGCTTCTACCCCTAAAATCAGAAATCTGAAATCTCGCCTGTTTTACGAAAAACCGACTGAGAAATAGAATACTAAAATACTATATCTCGCCTCAGATATTAAAGTTTTAATAGCGTAAGCCCTGACACTGGGTCAAGCTCTCTAACAGCATCTACCCCTTCTATCTCAATAATAATTGCCTCAAGCACAAGAAAAGTCTCTGATTTTTCTCTTAGACATCCGACCTTTACCATGTCCTTCTTCCCGAACGCTCCATGGAAATGAACCTTTGGTTCATCGCCCTGGTAAAATATAGTGCCAAGCCCAACAACCTCATGGCTTTCTCTGAGTTCTCTCCATACAGGCACAGGAGGCATGACATCCTTTTCAGGGCCAACAACTATACTTCCTTCCCGCATACCCCCGATGAGATAAAAAACACCTGCCCTTATATTTTCCTTCTTTGCAATATCAACAAGATTGGCGAGCACATCTTCATGGTCTTCAAACCGCGCAACCACGACCCTTGCTGTTTTTCCGATCTGGTACTTCATAAAGTCTCCCTTTCATATTCTCCATAATCCGTAATCATATTTCCTGTCGATGTCCTAACGCCATATTTTACACTATCTTGATAGCTAATAAATAAAAATCTCTAAGAGCCTCGAACGATATCCGTGGAGTTCTTGACTTTAACTGCTCCCTTCCTTTATCTTTTTAGTCTAATCCATTTTGTAAAGGAGTAATAATGGGTAATGTAAAAGTTGGTATCATTGGCGGTTCTGGGATGGATGACCCCCGTCTGATGAAGGGGATAAAAGAAAAAAAGATAAAGACACCTTATGGGAACCCATCATCTCCACTTACCATTGGGAAAATAGATGGCGTTGATACAGTGATTCTTGCCCGTCACGGCAAAGACCATTCGATATACCCGACAGGGGTTAACTACAGGGCAAATGTATATGCACTTAAAAAAGAGGGCTGCACGCATATGCTTGCCACAACAGCTGTTGGCTCTTTAAGAGAGAAAATAAAACCCGGAGACCTCATCTTCGTTGACCAGTTTATAGATAATACAAAACATAGACCACTCACGTTCCATGACGAGAAAGTCATACATACACCCATGAGCGAGCCGTTCTGCAAAAACCTGCGCTCTCTGTTAATTGCCTCTGCAAAAGACCTTAACCTAAAACACCACCCGAAAGGCACGGTAATCACTATCGAAGGCCCGCGGTTTTCGACAAAGGCAGAGTCACATATGTTTAGAAGTTTTGGCGCTGACGTGGTTAACATGTCCACTGTGCCAGAGGTCATACTTGCAAGAGAGGTAGGAATCTGTTACCAGACAATAGCCATGTCCACCGATTATGACTGCTGGAAAGAGGGCGAAGAGCCTGTCACATGGGAGATAATATTATCCATAATGACGAAAAATGCAGAGAATGTTAAAAAACTGCTTTTGAAAACCATCACAAAGATTAAAAATACAAAATGCGATTACTGTAAGTCTTAGGAGGTAAAATGCCGATCAAATCGAGAATAAGGACTGTGCCAGATTATCCAAAAAAAGGCATTATGTTCAGAGACATAACAACCCTCATTAAAGACCCTGTAGGGTTCAGGCTCGTCATTGACAATTTAACCCAGAGGTATATCAAAGGAGATGTACAATTTGATGTAATAGTTGGGATAGAGTCAAGGGGCTTTATCATAGGCGGTGCGCTTTCTTATACCTTGGGCAAGGGCTTTGTTCCGATAAGGAAAAAAGGGAAACTCCCCGCAGAAAAAATAACACATGAGTATGAACTTGAGTATGGCACTGATATCATTGAGATACACAAAGACGCCATAAAGAAAGACACAAAAGCACTCCTCGTTGATGACCTCCTCGCCACAGGCGGTACAGCGCTTGCCTCTGCTGCTTTGATAGAGAAATTAGGAGGCGTGATCTCGGAGATGGCATTTATCGTTGACCTTCCCGACGTGGGCGGACGCAAAAAACTCGAAGCAAAGGGGTATAAGGTCTTTGCGCTGACAGAGTTTGAGGGTGACTGAAAGATCATCACATTCAGAGTTTTAAATCAGATATTCTGAATTCAATTATGTACCACTTATTTCAAACCGCTACCAAAGGCTACGAACATTATGTTAAAATAACTAACCTTAATACTCAAGGAAGGATATTGCGATGTTTAATATGAAGGTAGTAGAGCCTGCAAGAATTGACCTTGACACAAGATTTAAATTCAGATGTCATAAAGGCATAAAGTGTTTTACAAAGTGCTGCAGCAATATAGATATAATGCTCACACCATATGATATTTT
>JAKALU010000163.1 GCA_021824065.1 Nitrospirota bacterium | reverse complement strand
GTTTGAGTATGCCGGAAAGGGCGCAGCTGTAGATGTATACCGCGTACTGGGACTGCAGCTCATCGGAAAAATTCCCGTCGCTGCAGGAGATAAATTCGCCGAGGTCCAGGCTGACCGATGATGCGGTAAAACGGATGGTTGAAAAAGGACGACGGGAAAACATTGACGAAAAACTGGTGCAGAAGGCTGTCGAGCGAGTGCGTGATTTTGAGCGGTTTACGGGCAAAGGGCACATCGGATTGGATGGAAGCCACTATAAAATTTCAACTAAAAACTTGACAACCTCCAAAAACATACTGGGTCTTTCTATTATAAAATTTGAGTCTTGACAAGAGATAAAATGGTAAAAACTTGTTATGCAATTCTGATGACAGTAACTATTTTCCTTGTGTCAGGGTTATCTTTTGCAAAACAGAACAGTGTGATAAAGATCGGTGTTGCTTCTATGATGACACCAATAAAGTCAGTGGAATATTATCGTGATCTTATCAATTACATAGGTACGCAAATACATCACCCCGTAGAAATGGTTTACAGAAAGACTTATGAGGATATGGATGCACTTCTGAGAGATAATAAGGTTCAGGTCGCGTTTATATGTTCTGGACCTTATGTAAAAGACCATGCGGATTTTGGGCTTAATCTTCTCGTGGTTCCTATAATTCAGGGTAAAATTATATACCATTCTTATATAATTGTGCACAAAGATAGTCCTATAAGCTCTTTTAAAGAATTAAAAGGAAAAACATTTGCCTTTGAAGACCCGGAGTCCAACACAGGAACATTATATCCCTTATACCTGATAAGGACTATGGGATACGCATCAAAAACATTTTTCAAAAAATATATCTATAGCTACAGCCACAACAAATCCATAGAATTAGTAGCAAAAAGGCTTGTAGATGGTGCTGCTGTAGATAGTCTTATTTACGAGTATATGTTAAGGAAAAAGTCACCGTATGTAAAGTACACAAAGATTATCCAACGTTCATCACCTTTAGGTATACCTCCTGTAGTTATAACTAAGGAAACCAATCAGGTCTTAAAAGATAAAATAAAAGAGGCGTTTTTAAATATGGCGAATACGGAAACAGGCAGGGCAATACTTCAGGAGATGGGGATAGATAGGTTTGTACAGGCACCAGAAAATATTTATAATGAGATAATAACAATGGAGAAAACGGTTTATTTCAATTCATTCAGCCTCCCTGTTAAAAAAGAAAAACATACTATATATTTCGGTATCCTTCCTGAAGATAATCCGCGCATCCTTTACGAGAAATATAATCCTTTATTGGATTATCTCTCAGAAAAGACAGGGTATCACTTTAAGCTTGTACTAAAAAGAAGATATGAAGACACGGTAAAGGGTTTTAGAAATGGGACAATTGATATGGCATTGCTTGGACCTTTGACATACTTAGAAGCGCATACAGTATATGATGTGAGGTGTATACTTAGGCCAAAAGGCATGAATAAAGATGGCACTTACAGAAGTGTAATCATTGTAAGAAAAGATTCTCCTATAACGACGCTTTCAGAATTGAAAGGTGCAACTGTTGCATTTGCTGATTATAAGTCTACAGCCGGTAATCTTATTCCACGAATTATGCTTGCAAAGGCAGGTATACATCTTATGGATTTAAAGAGATATACCAATTTTGACTACTATTATTCTGTTTTAAGGGCAGTATTAGGCGGACAGTTTGAGGCAGGTACAATGAAAGATACTATTGCACACAGATATCTCACAGGTGGGATTAGGGTTATTGCAGAATCCAAACCCATTCCAACCGGTTGTCTTGGGGTAAGTTCTGATATGGCACCCGATGTTGTTGAGAAAATTAAAAGTGCGCTTTTGGCACTGAACCATGATAACGCATCCAATGAAAAGGTCTTAAGCAAGCTCGATGAGCTAAAAAATGGTTTTATAATTACGTCAAACAAAGATTACCAAGGAATAAGAAAAGAATTTAATGCCATTCCTCAAACATGCGGTATGGGCTGTCATCCAAGGATACGATTCTAATATGAAAAACTTTCTTGTAAACTATGCAAGACTAAGTCTGAAATACAAATTCGTTATTTTTACAACTACCGCGGTGATGCTTCTTATGCTAATCATAGGTTATATAGGAATTACAACAGAAAAGGATATTTTGTATAAAAATATTGAGATGCAAGGAAGACTTCTTGGAGAGACGCTCGCTATACCCATAGTTAATGATCTGATATATGAAAAACTTGGGCTTGTGGAGGAAGGTGGATTGTTGGATGATTACATAATGGAGGTATTTAACAAGCACAAACATGATTTGAGCCTTTTGTCTATTATGGTTTTAGACAAAAATGGCAGTGTAATATCTTCTAACGATCTTACACAATATGGGAAAATGTATAAAGATCCCATAACAAAAAAGATACTATATTCCAACACTCCACTGATCCAACCATTTTTTTATCAAGGACAGTCAGCACTTGATTTTGGTTTCCCGCTTACTATAGATGAAAAAAGATGGGGAACTCTTAAAATTGACATCTCGCTTGTAAAAGTTAAACATGCCATTCTTCTCATGGTGGGAAAGGTTGTTGTTTTTACACTTCTTTTACTATTCATAGGGATAAGCCTTATATTCTTTCTCAACAAGGGATTTATAAACCCTATAGTTCAACTCGCAAATACAATGGAAAAGACAGATATGGATCGTTTAGATATTAAAGTAGAAGTAAAAGGACATGATGAAATTGCCCTTCTTGGAAAGCGTTTTAACAATATGATTGAAAGGATTAGACGAGCAAACGAGGAGTTGAGGAATACTCATGAAAAAATGGCTCAATCTGAGAAACTTGCTTCCATTGGTATGCTTGCTTCAGGCATTGCCCACGAGATAAACAATCCTCTTGGCGCACTTTTTAACAGTTATTACATACTGGAACAGAATAGCACTAACCTTACATTAAGGAAAAAACATCTAAGATTTATGAGGGAAGGACTTGAGAGAATAGCAAATATAATCAACAAACTTTTATGGACAGTGAAAAAGGGAGGACATAAACCTCTTAGTCTAAAGGTAAGAGATGCTGTTAATAATGCATACTCCTTTGTGGAGTATAAACTCAGAGAGGGCAAGATTCAATTTATCAATGAAATAAATGATGAACTTAGCGTTCTCATTGATCCCCATGATTTTCAACAGGTTCTTCTTAATATTTTTATCAACGCAATCCATGCAATGCCAGATGGAGGTTCTCTGATAATTAAAGGATATAAGGCAGATTCAATGGCAAAGATAGAGGTTATAGATACAGGCATTGGTATTGCAGAAGAAAACATTAGAAAGATATTTGATCCGTTCTTTACAGCAAAACCACCTAGTGAGGGTACAGGACTTGGATTATGGTTAAGTTACGAAATAATTAGAAACTATAATGGAGAGATCACTGTGGAAAGTGAACCAGGAAAAGGCAGCAGGTTCATACTCTGTCTCCCTCTAAGTTGATACTATGAAAAATTCCATTCTCATAATAGAAGATGATAAGCTCATGAGTGCTTCCCTTGTGGATGCCATTATAACAGCAGGGTATAAAGTAATATCCTTTGGCACGGGTAAGGAGGCATTAAATGCCATAAAAAATGATTCCTTTGATGTAATAGTTACTGATGTAAGATTACCTGATATTGATGGCATCAATATTCTAAGAAAGATTTCTGAAATTGATGATACGCCCGTGATAGTAATGACTGCGTTTGGCACTATAAAAGATGCAGTAGAAGCTATGAAGCATGGCGCCTTTGATTATATAACAAAACCGTTTCTAATGGATGAATTCCTTATTCTTATTAAAAGGGCTATAGAACTCAAATATATGCGCGAAGAGAATATAAGGCTGAAAAGGGAACTTAACAAATGTTATGCCTTTCAAGACTTTATAGGTGAGAGTGAACCAATCAAAAAACTTTTTTCCTTAATAGATTCGGTATCAAAGTCTAACACCACTGTTCTTCTCCATGGTGAAAGTGGAACTGGCAAAGAGTTAATAGCTAACATTATTCATTATCAGAGTATACGGAAGAATAAGCCATTGATAAAGATAAACTGTTCTGCTATCCCGGAAAACCTTATAGAAAGCGAATTGTTTGGTCATGAAAAGGGTGCATTTACTGGTGCAGTCAAAAGAAAGGCTGGAAAATTTGAACTTGCACATGAAGGAACACTGTTTCTCGATGAGATTGCGGATTTGTCTTTATCAGCTCAGGCAAAGCTCTTAAGGGTGGTGCAGGAAAGGCAATTTGAAAGGGTTGGTGGAACTGAGACAATGCAGGTTAATGTCAGGTTAATTACAGCTACAAACAAATATATTGAAGAAGAGATAAAGCAGGGGCGATTCAGAGAGGATCTTTACTACCGAATCAATGTTATACCTATTACTTTGCCGCCTCTGAGAGATCGAAAAGAAGATATACCGCTTCTCATTGATTACTTTTTAAAAAAATACAATAGCAGGCTTTTTAAAACCGTGCATTTTTCTAAAAATGCTATCAATGTACTCTGTCAATATCACTACCCAGGAAATGTTAGGGAATTGGAAAACATTGTAGAACGCTATGTAACACTCGCTACTACTAAAGACATTGTTAATAAAGATATACTGCCCTCCTTTATCTTTCAGAAAGGTTATCAAAGCAATCAATTACCACTTTCAGATGTAATAGCAGAAACAGAAAAAGAGTACATCATAAGGATGCTTCAATATACAAAAGGTAACAAAACAAAAGCATCAGAGCTCCTTGGGATTAGCAGGAAAACACTTTGGGAAAAGATAACAACCCACAAGATTGATTTATAAGATAATGATTACCTTTTTGTAGAGTATGTCAGTT
>JAKALU010000162.1 GCA_021824065.1 Nitrospirota bacterium | reverse complement strand
TTTAAGATTGACTATTCTTATGATGTCTTTGTCTCAAAGCTGGATAGAGGTCTTACAACCCTTCTTGCCTCTACATTTATAGGAGGAAATTATGATGACTCTGCCTATACCCTTACAATTGACTCCTCGGGAAATGTATATATTGCAGGCTATACCAATTCATCCGACTATCCAACCACATTGGGCGCCTATGATACTTCGAATAACTCTTATTACGATGTGTTAGTCTCAAAGCTAAATAGCAGCCTTACTACCCTTCTTGCCTCGACATATATAGGTGGAAGTGATTATGATTATGCCTATGCCCTTGCAATTGACTTCTCGGGGAATGTATATGTTGCTGGGTACACAGAATCATCCGACTATCCAGTCACATCAGGAGCTTATGATACTACAAGGAATGACTCTTATTCTTATGATGTCTTTGTCTCAAAATTTGATAGAAATCTATCAGCAGATTCCTTTATTACCCTTACCATCACACCACCATCTACCACCACTGTCTCTCAGGGTGAAAACTTAGGCCCATTTTCAACATCGATAACCAACAACACCAGCTCCAGCTACTCATTTTATGTATATCTATATATAGGAACTCCTGATGGAAACTGGTTTTCGGTATCTCCCAGCAGGTTAATGACGCTTTCTGCTGGTCAGACATTTTCAACTGACAACCTATATATCCGGGTTCCACCCATAGCCCAGACAGGGACTACATATTACCAGGTGAATATATATGACACCAGTTATAATGTGATTGATGAAGATTGGTTTTCTTTTGAGGTCGTAAGTTCATCTTCTACATCCGGCAGTGATATGCATCACGACTGGGGTGTATCGGGGTGGTCGGACAGGCGCGATTAAGCTTGACTAAGGTTTGCTCTAATGAAGGAGAGCAAATGGTAAAATTTACCCTCAGATGTGCAATCTCCATTATGGTGATAGTGCTAACGTGTGCAGCCTGTCAGAAGGAAAAATCCCAACCTCCGCAAACCCAAACCCCTGCGGCAAATATAGATGCGAAAGCGAATCCACATGCGCAGCCTGATGGCATCCCTGCACCGGCATGGGAAGCTTACAAGGCAGCCCGCAGAGCCATAGCCGAAGACAACTACATTGAGGCGAGACGTCAGTTGATGATTGCTGTACAGGAAAAGCCTGACTTTACCGAGGCATGGTACAACCTCGGCGCTACAAACGGCAACCTTGCTATTGATGAGATGGCTCAGAAACATGAGCAGAGCGCTGTGTTACACTTTCGGGAGGCTGTTGATCAGAAGAAACGGGCGCAGGCCCTGATTGCAGAGGGAAAGTGGTTTGTTTATAAAACTCCAGCAGAGCAGGCCATGGTGCAACACGACCTGACTGAAGCGCTACGCGATGCGGATGAGGTGCTCCGCGATGAGCGCTCCCTGATAACAGCCTTAAAGTTGATGGCAGCGTTTAGAAACCAATAGTAACAGTTATAGAAATCGAGTGAGGAGAATATGAAGGCCTCAAGCTTAAGATATGGTTTATTAGTATTACTGATTTTCGCTTTTATCTTTTCAGGCTGTCAGAAGGAGGCTGAAAAGCAGGATGCAGGCAAAGGTGCTGAAATGCAGAATGTTCAGGCAGGGACAGCAAAAAAGGACGACAAAAATAAAGAAGATCTTAACAAAGAATTATGGAATGCTGTTATAAATAGAGATATTGAAAAGGCAAGGTCGATGATTGAAAAAGGCGCTGATGTTAACGCCAGAGCCTATGGCATAACGCCGCTAATAAGGGCTGTATCGGATGGAAGCACTGAGATGTCAGGATTGCTTATCGAGAGGGGCGCAGATGTTAATGCCAAAGATGACTTCGGGAATCCACCTCTTCTTTTTTCTTGCAGAAAAGATAGAATCGCAATACTAAGTCTGCTCATTGAAAAGGGCGCTGATGTCAATGCCAAGAACTATGAAGGCCATCCAGCGCTCTCAGTTGCTGCTTCGTATGGCATTGAAGTTGTGCGGCTGCTTGTTGAAAAAGGCGCTGATGTCAACGCCCGGGATAATGATGGCAAAACACCGTTAATGGTTGCTGCAACTTATGGACGTGCTGACGCTGTAAAACTTCTTATCGAGAGGGGTACGGATGTTAATGCAAGAACAAAGGACGGTGCAACAGCGCTCAGTTTGATGAAGCCCTACATTGGTCCTGAAATGGTTGAGGCACGTAAACAATTAATACTTGCAGGGGCAAAAGAGTAATTCCAGAATTACAGATGTAGAGTTTAATAGTGTCTCCTGTCTTTTACGGATAAAAAGGCATGTCGGGTGAAAAAGTTTTGAGCGACACCTTGAAGTCTTGGCTTACCCACATTTCAAATCTTAAGTAACCTCAGACTTAGGTCTGAGGTTCAAACCGGTTCTCATTTCCCCAAATAAAGATTTCAAATCTGCTTATATATTTTGTCGCATTCAAAACTTTTGAACACGATATGCCTTTTTAATCCATCTCACAGCATCTTTTTTTGACTTTAGCTTACCCTCAAACTGCATCTTTTTCAATCTGTAGATTAACTTGCCAAGTTCGATTCCCTCTCCGAGCTTTGTTATATCCATTATTTCATCTGCTGTCAGAAAACTCTTCTTCCAAATCTTTTTGAATCTCTCTGCCTGATTAAGATGCTTTATATTCCCTGTGAGTATAAGGATATCAAACAAGGCATCCTTTGCCTTAAAAAATGTATCAAACATTTTAGGGGCGGTGGACAGCGAATAGTAAATAGTTGTCAGTAATTTATTAACAATTTTTAATCTTTCCAGAATAAGTCTGCTCAATCTCAACCTGTTTTTATTGAGTATCGAGCCTCCAAGTACATGTTCGAGTCTTAAAAGACCTCTGTAAGTAAGTTCCTGTGAAAAAGGTTTTTCAAGGTTGTTTTCAAATCTTGAAGGTAGCTTTTTGAGTGTAGATTCAAGCGCGGGGAGTGTTTTAATATTTTCTGCTAATTTTTTGTGAGAGATAGATAAGAAGCTTTCGAGCAAACCATCCTTAAATGCCATTTCCAGAGCATTATGGTAATTCTCTGAATCCAATAGCTTAAAAAATTCCAATGTGATTCTCTCAGAAGCGGGTCTTTCTATAGCTCCATTCAATTGCCTTACCATCTTACGTGTTTTACTATCCACATCCCATCCAAGTTCAGCAATGAAGCGATAAACCCTTAGAAGCCTCAAAGGATCATTTATAAAATTATCTATTGATATGGCTTTAATCCTTTCCTTCTCAATGTCCTTGACTCCGTTGAATGGATCTATAAGTCCTGTTTGAGGTGACCATGCAAGCGCATTCATTGTGAAGTCCCTCTCTCTGAGATTATCTTCGAGGCTGTCTTTAAGCTCTGTAAAATCTATTGTCATCCCATTCTTAAGGACTATCCTTATCATCTGCTCTTTCTTAAGTTCAACTATAGTAGCGCCATCCAATAACTTCTGCTCTTTCCTTTTTCCACCCTCCTGCACTAATAACTGGCAGGCAAAATCTTTAATATCCCCGCGCACTATGTAATCAATATCCTTTGTTTTTCTCCCTGTTAAGCTATCCCTCAGATACCCGCCGACAATATAGACCTCTCTGCCCGGAGAAAAGATTCTGGCGTTAATACTATTGCGCATAATTGCCCGTCTTATATCACCCATGAAATTTCCCTCGACTAAATCTTATACAATATATAGAAGAATACATCAACACTTCAAAAAATTGTACTTTTTCAGAAAAATGGATTGGCAAATAAAAAATACCTTGATTGTAGTACTATCATTAAGTTTTTAAGGCATCCGTCATAGATTCCCGAAAACCGCTAACTCGTTGACACTCTTGAATTTTTCCTGATATACTTCCTTATATCTATACTATAAATCGTGATACAACATCGAGGGTGGAATTTGCTGTTATGAACAAGGACAGGAAAGGGAAAATAACAAAGGATATCCTCGCCCTTGTTCTTGCAGGAGGGAAAGGAGAGAGGCTTCATCCACTTACCATTCACAGGGCAAAACCTGCTGTTCCATTTGGCGGGAAATACAGGATAATTGATTTTACTTTGAGCAACTGTATTAATTCAGACATAAGAAAAATAGCAGTCCTTACACAATATAAGTCATTATCATTGAACAGACACCTTGCGCTGGGCTGGGAACAGCTGTTCAATCCAGAACTCGATGAATATATAATCTCTGTACCGCCTCAGCAGCGCGTGGATGAAAGATGGTATGAAGGCACAGCCGATGCCGTGTATCAGAATATTTATTTTATTGAAAAAGAGGCGCCTACTTATCTATTTATCCTCTCAGGAGATCATGTTTACAAGATGGATTATTCCGAGATGTTCGGGTTTCATCTCGGCAAGGGCGCAGCAGGGACTATTGCTGCAATAGAGATTGACAGAGATAAGGCATCTTCGTTCGGGGTTATCGAGGTTAATGAAGATTCAAGGATAATAGGTTTCGAGGAAAAACCAGAAAATCCAAAACCAATGCCATGGAATCCCAATCAGTCCCTTGTTTCTATGGGAGTATATCTTTTTAACACTCATGCTATATTAAGCGAACTGAAAAGCGATGCCCTTCGTTCCACAGCCCATGATTTTGGGAGGAATATCATACCCGATATGATTGCAACTAAAAAACTCTTTGCCTACAACTTCAAAGATGAGAATAAAAAAGAGGCAAAATACTGGCGTGATGTAGGCGCTATTGACGGATATTGGGAGGCTAACATGGATCTGGTCTCCGTTGATCCGATATTCAATCTCTATGATAGTGAATGGCCGATAAGGACATACCAGTGTCAGTCCCCGCCTGCAAAATTTGTTTTTGCTCAGGAGTACAAAGGTGGAAGACTTGGTATTGCATTGGACTCGACCGTATCTGACGGATGTAT
>JAKALU010000026.1 GCA_021824065.1 Nitrospirota bacterium | reverse complement strand
AATCGCCAGATTCGCCGACGATGTTTTAATGCTTACCATCTTCTCGTACGGCATTGCATCGTCTGCCGAGTTAAGGTTCACATCAAATACATATTTACAATTAAGAGAAGACGCCAGGGACAATAAATATGCACCACTATATGAATATTTTAATCTTGAATTAAATAATTTAAAGGATGGCCAGGTAAGTTTTTATTCGAGCGGGTGGATAAGATACGACCTGAGCAGCCGTAGCGGTGACGAAAGAGAGAATGATGAACTTACTTATATCTTTCTGACTTATAGTCCTTTAAAAGACAGAAGCCTGAAGTTTAGTGCCGGTCGCCACTTTGTATTTGGTGGCGTTGCGTCAGAGCAGATAGACGGAATTTCTACAAGATGGGAAATTACACCATTTACAGGATTTTCACTCTTTGGCGGAATACCTGTTGAGACAGAGTCTGACGGGAGAGGGTCTGATCTTATTTATGGGGGCAGGGTATTCCAGAGGATAGAGAGAAAGGCCGAGTTCGGGGTTTCATACATAAGAGAGGTTAATGACGGTTCATCATACCGGGAGGAGATGGGGTTGGATGTGTGGGGCCGTCCACTAAGATGGTTTGAGATTCAAGGGCAGTCATTCTACAATAATATCACAGAAGGGTGGTTGGACCACTCATACAATCTTCGTATTTTCCCTCTTCAGCAACTTACTCTATCAACACTATTTTCACATACGGATTATACCGATGCATTTTCTGCAACAACGCTCAGTGCATTCTCACCCGATTATTTAGGTCTTAATGAAGAATTAACCAAGATAGGGGGCGCGGCGGAATATAGACTGAACAACAGCTTCACCGGCATAGTTGATTATACTAAATATGAATATAAAAACACCGGCAACGCTGACTATTACGGCGCTAAATTAACAGGAAAGTTGCATGAGGTATCAATAGGTGCATCTATTCACAGGATGGAGGGTGATACAGAAAAACTCAAATATACAGAGACCCGTTTATATGCAATGAAAAGATTTAGCATGTTAAACCTCTCAGTAGATGCCATAAGTCTTCATTACGATACTCCTTATAATGGCCTCAGCACTGCATATTCTGTTAACGGGACGGTTGGATACAAATTTAGCAATTCTCTGATGGCAACGGTCAGCTGCGACTACAGTAAGAGCCCTGACTTTACTCACGATACAAAGGTATTGCTAAAACTTACTTATAATCTTAAGAGGAAAGTATAAGATGGATGGCGATGGGAATAAAAGGGGTATTTTAATCCTCATATTTTCTTTTACTCTGTTATTAGTAGTCTATCCATTGTATAGAACATTTGCCGAAGAGAAGAAGATACCGGAGCGCCACCCGATTGAACTCACTGAAAAACCTCAATGCACAGATTGTCATTCCGAAGATACTACAGTTGCATCAAAACCCATTGCTACGTTTATTCACAGCAATGATTGGGTCAAAAGGCACAGGTTCGTTGCCTCACAAACTTCCCAGTTATGCAATGCCTGTCATAAGGTGTCTTTTTGTACGGATTGCCATGCATATAAAGACGAATTAAAGCCAAGCGATAAATATTCAGGGTCAACAGAGAGGTGGCTGCCGCACAAGGGAGACTATCTATATCAACACAGGATTGATGGCAGAATTGACCCTGCAAGTTGTTTCCGCTGTCATGGAAGGCAAAACAATGAGGTGTGTAAGAGATGTCACAGATAAGAAGACTCAGCCTCCTTTTACTCAGCATTTTTTTATTATCTAACTGTAGCAGCAGTTCCGATTCAGGAAGTATATTTGTCACTGAAACAGGCCATCCTGAAAACTGGGTTAACCCGGCTTATATCAGCGCGAGTGATTTTCATTCCAGTTCTGTACAGGTTACCTCCGGCACTCCAGAAGGTGCGGCGCTTTATGCACGAGAATGTGCGGGCTGTCATGGTGAGAACGGCTCAGGGGATATCGGGCCTAATATTCAGGGCAGGTCAGCTGCAGATATTCAGTTCGAAATTGGTGACGTCATATATATGAAATGGTTAAGTATCCTTACTACTTCAGAGATAGAGGCGATAGCAAGTTATCTTGCAAACCCTGACAGTGGCGACACACCAACTGCAAATGGGGTAAGTGCAGATACATGTAAAGAGTGCCATGGCGCAGACTTTGATGGAGGCATAGCAAAGATATCATGTTATTCCTGCCACAACGGTCCTGACGGCACAGTCGGCCATCCTTCAGGATGGGCTGCACAAAAAAATGATTCGGTTCATTTTCATGGCACGTATGGAAGTTCGTATTCTGTTGCCTGTACAGCCTGTCACGGCGCAGACTTAAGGGGACCAATAGTTCATAGTTGTTATAGTTGTCATGGAAGCTGTGATGGAGGCAACTGCGCACCTGTGGCCAATGCAGGACCCGCTCAGAGTGTTGTAATTGGAGCGCTTGTTACCCTTGACGGCAGCGGCAGCAGTGATGTTAATGGCGATCCCTTGACCTATAACTGGTCATTCACTTCAAGACCAGATGGCAGCAATGCTGTCCTTTCTAATTCTACTGCTGTGATCTCCACTTTTATAGCAGATATTGCTGGCACATATGTGGTAAGCCTTGTGGTTAATGACGGCAAAGTAAACAGCGAGGCGGACAGTGTCACTATTACAGCCTCTTCAACATCTGTAGTATCATTTTCAACAAGTGTCCAGCCAATATTCAATAGCAATTGCATTACCTGCCATGTTTCAGGAGGACAGGCCAGTTTTATGCCTTTAACTTCTGATGTGTCATACGGCAATCTGGTCAATCAACCTTCAACAAGAACAGGTTGTCCCACACCATCAGGCACACGGGTAATACCGTTTGATTCTGCCGACAGTATACTATATCAGAGGATAAGCGGAGCAGGGCTGCCTTCTTGTGAGAGCACAATGCCTCTGGGCAGTGCTCTTTTAAGTGATACAGATCAAAATCTTATCAAAACATGGATTGATGAGGGAGCACTGAATAATTAAGATCAACTCGATAGTTTAATCTCGTTGTTCTTAAGACATTATCCTTCCTCACCCCACCCAGCGGCTTCATACATCGGGTATATCACCATGTTATAATTTATATTGACTATAGGATCAATGATGTCAATGCCGAAGGATTTCGCACCATTTTCAGAGAGGATAAAAAGCCTCCCTCTTTCCTCACGCGTTTATAATCTCACAGGTTCATCTATGGCGCTTTTCCTTGCACTGCAGGAAAAGCCTTTTATCATGATTGAATCAACAGAGGAAACAGCAAGAGAGCTATATAAAGATATATTGTTTTTTAAGTCTGTAATCCACGCCTCACGCCTCGCGCCTTTCGATATTTTATTTCTCCCTGAACCAGATGGCACTGAAGTATGCGGGAAGAGGGCAGAGGTAATTCATAACTTTAAAGAAGGTGATTCCATCATAACCTCAAGGGATGCCTCAAAAGCTGATGTATGGATGCGAGAGGAATTGAGTGAGAAAGTTCTTGTTTTAAAGACCCATCTTGAGATAAGCAGAGATATATTGGAGCAAGGGCTTATTAGTCTCGGGTATAAACGTGTCTCAATAGTTGTTGAACATGGCGAATTCAGCCGAAGGGGATGGCTTTTTGATATGTTCCCCTCAACAGGAGACAACCCCCTCAGGATCGAATTCTTCGGGGATGCAATTGATAAAATAAGGTCATTTGATATAAGTACGCAGAAGTCAATTGAGGAGATCGAAAAATTTATTGTAATGCCGGCATCGGAGCCCTTGCACGGCACTGACATCTTCTCAATAGCTGGCAGTATTAGGTGCTTCTGCTCTGACTCTATACACCTGCCGTATGATTTTCCTGAGGGTTGTATCATGCTTTCAAAATTTTCTTTTCCAACACCACCCCCCCATCCCCCACTTGGCAAGGGGGGGACAAGGGGGGGTATTGCCAACGGGGAGCAAAAAGAGAGAGAAGGCGAAGATATTGATGCAGGGCTACTTCCAATGGGAGGTTATGGGATATATCACAATGAAAGGAAATCCATTTATGAACTCCCTGATGCTATAAAAAAGATAACCATGGATAACCACGTAGTCATTGTCTCATCATCAAGAGGGCAGGCTGAGAGAATAAAAGATGTTCTTATGGGCGGAGATGTAATTGCACCTGTTATTGCTAAAGATAACATTGGTGAATATGAGGGGAATGTTTCGATAACAATTGGAGAACTGTCTTCAGGGCTTTTCCTTCAGGGGCTTTTAATCCTTACTGAGAAAGAGATCTTAGGTGGAAGGCCGTCATTCAGGTCAATAAAAAAATCAAAGGTATCAGACCTCCTTATATCAATGGATGACCTGACCGTGGGAGATTTTGTTGTGCACAGAGACCACGGGATCGGGAGATTTATAGGTCTTATAAAACAAACAGTGGAGGGTTACGAGGGTGACCTTATGGTGCTGGAATATTCAGGGGGAGACAGGCTTTATCTTCCGCTTTACGGGATAGACAGAATAAAAAAGTATCACGCAGAAGAAGGTGTTGTCCCGAAGACGGACAGACTCGGTGGAAGGACATGGCAGAGGACAAAGGAAAGGGTAAGAAAAAAGGTAAGAGAGATGGCCGAGAAACTCCTCAGGCTCTATGCCGAACGGGAGGTTTCAAAGGGTTTTTTATTCAGCGGAGATGCAGAACTCCACAGGGAATTTGATGATTTTTTTCTTTATGAGGAGACGCCTGACCAGATACAGGCGACAGAAGAGATTAAATCTGATATGGAGTCAGAAAAACCCATGGACAGGCTTCTCTGCGGAGATGTTGGTTACGGCAAGACAGAGGTTGCAATGAGAGCAGCATTCAAGGCAGTCTATGATGGCAGACAGGTTGTAATCCTTGTCCCGACAACCCTTTTATGCGAGCAGCATTACAGGACATTCAAACAGAGGTTTTCTGCATTCCCTGTCACAGTAGATTATCTGAGCAGGTTTAAACCAAGGAATGAGCAGGCTGAAACAATAAAAAAGGTTATGAAGGGCGATGTTGATATACTGATAGGAACCCATACATTGCTCAGAAAAGAGATCGGTTTTCATAATCTTGGTCTTCTTATAATTGATGAGGAACATCGTTTTGGAGTTGTACAAAAAGAGAAGATTAAAGAGATTAAGAAGGGGGTTGATGTGCTTACTCTTACCGCAACACCAATACCGAGAACACTCAATATGGCTTTGTCTGGCATAAGGGGAATGAGTCTTATTGAGACGCCGCCTGAGGAGAGACTTGCTGTAAGAAGCATAGTCTCTGCATTCAATGAACAGCTTATAAAGGATGCGATAGAGAGGGAGCTTGAAAGGGGCGGACAGACATATTTTGTACATAACAGGATTGCTGACATAGAAAAGATTTTCAATTATGTCAAACGGATAGCGCCCGGGGCAAGGGTTTCTGTTGCACACGGCCAGATGCATGAGAGAGAACTCGAAAAGGTAATGCAAAAGTTTATCAATAAAGAGATTGACGTTCTTGTTTCAACAGCAATTATCGGTTCAGGGCTTGATATACCGAGTGCAAACACAATAATCATAAACAGGGCAGACATGATGGGACTCGCAGATCTCTATCAGCTTAAAGGCCGTGTCGGGAGAAGCAATGTAAGGGCATATGCATATTTTCTTATCCCTGGAGAGGATATTATCACTGATGAAGCAAAAAAGAGACTTCAGGCTATTCAGGATATGAGCTATCTCGGCGCTGGTTTCAGGCTCGCAATGAAAGATCTCGAGATCAGGGGAACAGGCAATCTGCTTGGTGCCGAGCAGTCAGGTCATATACATGCAGTGGGGTTTGATATGTATATTGAGATGCTCGAAAAGGCAGTGTCTGAGTTAAGGGGGATAAAGGTGGAAGAAGAGATAGAGCCGCATATAAGTCTGAGAATATCTGCATTCATACCAGATGAATTTATCGAAGATATTACATTGAGGCTGAGTATTTACAGGAAGATAGCATCAGCAAAGAATGATGGAGACCTCGACTCGCTTATGGAGGAACTGAAAGACCGCTTTGGGGGGCTGCCGTTAGAGGTTCAAAACCTGTTTGATATAATGAGACTTAAGATATTGGCGAAGAAACTCATGATTACAGATATAGAAGAAATAAAAGGGAATATCCGTGTAACCTTTTCAAAGGCTACGCAGGTTGCTGTAGAGAATATACTCGGGCTGCATAATATTATGGGTGGCAGGATCAGATTTCTTCAGGAAGGTTTTGAGCTTAATATTAAAAATCTTACATGGGGTGAGGCGTATAAGCTTGCAAGAAAAGTTTTAGAGAAACTATATTGAATTTTTATGTTAAAATAAAAAAGTTTCCTGAGAGGAGATGTTTTATGAAAAAAAAGATATATCTGCTTGCGCTTGTTCTTATCTGTTCTTGCGCTACAACCAGCACAGAGAATGTACAGAAGGCTATAGCCCATTATAAACTCGGCGTATCATATCTTAACGAGAATAATATTCAGCCGGCATTTATTGAGTTTCAGAAGGCCATTGAGTTTAATCCAGAGGATAAAGAGGTGCTTAATGCAATTGGAATAATATATCTTTTAAAGTTTGAGGATTTTCAAAAGGCAATAGATTTTTTCCAGAGGGCTTTAAAGGTAGACCCGAATTTCTCCGAGGCATATAATAACCTCGGTTTTGCATATGAAAAAATCAAAAGGTTTGACGATGCAATTAATTCATACAAAAAGGCCCTCTCCAATCTTATGTACCAGACCCCGGAGAAGGCATACTATAATCTCGGCAGGGTGTATTACAGACTTGGGCGTTGTGAAGATGCAATAGATGCGCATAAAGAAGCCATAAAGAGGGCAAATGAATTCTCTCCTTCGTATTATGGCCTCGCCCTCTGTTATAATGCAAAAGGTAGATACGGCGATGCATCAGCGGCTATAACAAAGGCAATAGAGATTGAATACAAGGGTGATAGGGCTAAGGCTATTAGTGATCTCAGCCAGAGGAAACTCAAGGCAAAAGGAGATGAGGAAAAAGATATAGGAGATTATCTGGAAATACTAAAATATTGAAATTTTAAATACAAAATCCTAAATTCTAAACAAGCACGAATGCTCGAAATCCAAATGTTTTGAGAGGGTGAAGTTTGAATTTGTTTAGGATTTAGATATTGGGAATTTTCAAAGTATTTGATGATTCGGGGCGTAGCGCAGTCTGGCTAGCGCACCTGCCTTGGGAGCAGGGGGTCGGAGGTTCAAATCCTCTCGCCCCGACCAAACATATTTTGCAGAGCAAGAAGTGCAGTTGTTAGTATTTAGAAGATTTTACTGGAAACTAAAAACTGTTCACTAATAATTGTAGTTAGAGCGCCTGTAGCTCAGTTGGATAGAGCAACTGCCTTCTAAGCAGTGGGTCAGGGGTTCGAATCCCTTCAGGCGCGCCAAACAGACTTCATGGCGTGAGATTTATTTACGATTAATCAGCTTATAAAAAAGAGCAGGAAAAGGATTGACGAGAGTTGTAAAATGGCCTCCATATTGGATAAAATAAAACATCCGAATGTTAACAGCAAACAGTGAAAACGAAAATGCCCTCTACTGACTATCGACTACTATTATGTGCGGAATAATAGGCTATACAGGCAAAAAGAATGCGGTTTCAGTCGTCCTCGAAGGACTTAAACGCCTCGAGTACAGGGGGTATGATTCAGCAGGAATTGCATTTTTCCATGAAAAAGGAATAGAGGTCAGGAAGTGCACAGGAAAGATTAAAGATATGTATGCCATTATCGAGGCCGACAATCCGGTCAGCCACACCGCAATAGGGCATACGAGATGGGCGACACATGGTAAACCCTCGGAAGAGAATGCGCATCCTCACAGGTCTGACGGGATAGTACTTGTACACAATGGAATTATAGAGAACTATCTGCCGCTTAAGAAAATACTTATTGAAGAAGGTTATAAGTTTACGTCAGAAACTGATACAGAGGTTATATGCCACCTCATAGAAAAATATTCGAAGGATTATCCGCTCGAGGAGGCTGTCAGGAGATCTCTCAGAGAGGTGAGGGGTTCGTATGCACTTGCAGTGATGAACGAAAAAGAACCCGGAAAGATTGTTGGCATAAAAAAAGACAGCCCGCTTGTCATCGGCCTTGGTGACGGAGAATTTTTTCTTGCATCAGATGTCCCCGCCTTTCTCAATTATTCGAGGGACGTGATATTCCTTGACGAAGGCGAGATGGTTGTTATGACAGATGATGGCGTAATGATAACGACCCTTGAGGGCTTACCAAACCAGAAAGAAGTTAAGTCTGTCTCGTGGAGCCCGTCTATGGCTGAAAAGGGCGGCTACAGACATTTCATGCTTAAGGAAATATACGAACAACCGAGGGCGATTGCTGATACCCTTAGAGGAAGGTTTTATCCTGAAAGCGGAGTGGTAAATATAGACGAGTTTGGCATGGGCATGGAAGATTTGAAAGGGATAGAAAAGATATTTATTGTTGCATGCGGCACATCATGGCATGCAGCCCTTGTTGGAAAATATATGATAGAAGAGTTTGTAAGGATTCCCGTGGAGGTAGATATCGCATCAGAATTTAGATATAGAAATCCGATATTAGGGCGGGACAGTCTTTTGATAGCCATAACACAGTCAGGCGAGACTGCTGATACTCTTGCAGCTCAGAGAGAAGCTAAGAGGCTTGGGGCAAAAGTTCTGAGTATCTGCAATGTTGTTGGCAGCACCGCATCGAGGGAGGCTGATGCTGTATTTTATACACATTCAGGCCCTGAAATAGGTGTTGCATCAACAAAGGCTTTTACGACACAGATTGTTGGACTGTATCTCTTTGCAATCGGTCTCGGTAGGCTCAGGGGAACCATTAACGGGGATTCAACAACGGGGCTCCTGAGGGATCTCCTTTTTCTGCCCGGGATGGTTGAGAAGGTTCTTGCAACAGATGGGGAAATTGCACGGATAGCAAAGGAGTTGTTTAAGGCGGATGATTTTCTATATCTCGGAAGGGGAATAAATTATCCTATCGCACTTGAAGGTGCGCTTAAGCTTAAGGAGATATCTTACATTCATGCCGAAGGCTATCCTGCAGGAGAGATGAAGCACGGTCCGATAGCGCTTGTCGGCGAAGCCCTTCCATCTGTATTTCTGGCACCAAGGGGTAGACTTTATGAAAAGGTTCTATCTAATATAGAAGAAGTAAGAAGCAGGGGTGGCAGGATTATAGCAGTAACAAATGAAGGCAACGCAGAAGTCTGTGATCGTTCGGATTATTGCATCTTCGTGCCTGAGACCAATCCTTTTCTTTTAGCTATCTTGCTGGCAATCCCGTTACAGCTTCTTGCATATCATATAGGGGTATTGAGGGGATGCGATGTTGACCAACCGAGGAATCTTGCTAAGAGCGTAACTGTAGAGTGAGACCTAAAGTTAGAAGGCATAGACTTAAATAACCTGTATTTGTTAACCTTAACAAGGGAGTTGTAATGTCAAAAGAAGAGATTTTATTGAATGACCTGAACCCTCAACAAAGAGATGCCGTCCTGCACACAGGCAGTCCACTCCTGGTGCTTGCAGGTGCAGGCAGCGGGAAGACAAGGGTTATCACACATAAGTTTGCATATCTTACAAAGTCAAAGAAGTTTTCCCCGCATTCGATATTTACTGTCACTTTTACAAACAGGGCATCTGATGAGATGAAGGGGAGGATAGCTAATCTTATTGGAAAGGACGTGGATAGTTCATGGATTGGCACCTTTCATTCGCAGTGCAATAAGATACTCAGAAGAGAGATAAAAGCGCTCGGATATGATAATAGTTTTTTAATATATGATGAAGATGACCAGTGCAATTTAGTAAGGCACATACTGAGAGAGTTCAAGATATATGAAGCTATGTATAAGGGCGTTGTATCGAGAATAAGTTCTTTAAAGTCCTCGCTCACGAGTCCAAGTAAATTTCTTTCCAAGTCAACCGGTTTCGGTTTCGATGAGAAACTCGCAAAGGTTTATGTAAGGTATCAGGATGAGCTTAAGCGGTGCAATGCACTGGATTTTGATGATCTCATTGTGCTTGCTGTGAAACTTTTTGAGGAGAATCCAGGACTGCTCGAAAAGTACCATAGTATATTTAAGTATATCCTTGTTGATGAGTTTCAGGATACCAACTATGCACAGTACAGGCTGCTGAAACTACTTGCTGAAGAAAATAATATCTGCGCGGTAGGAGACGATGACCAGAGCATATACAAATTCAGAGGCGCCGATGTTACTAACATACTTAATTTTGAAAAGGATTTCCCCGGCGCAATGGTTATAAAGCTTGAACAAAACTATCGCTCAACCCAGAATATACTCGATGTTGCTGGTGCTATTATAGCCGGAAATCCATTAAGAAGGCCAAAGAGACTATGGACAGAAAGAGGTGTTGGAGAAAAGGTCTACCACTGCTGGCTTGGTACAGAAGAAGAAGAGTCAAGACATATAGCAAAAATGATAAAAGAGCTCTATCTGAAGGGTGAATATAATTATAGGGATTTTGCTGTGCTCTACAGGGTGAATTTTCAGGCAAGGGCTATAGAAGATATCCTTAGAAATGAGCTGATTCCGTACCGCGTTATGGGTGGAATAAGTTTTTATCATCGTAAAGAGATAAAAGATGTTATTGCATATATGCGCCTTGCTATAAACCCCGACGACAATGTAAGTCTGAGGCGGATAATAAACTGTCCTCCGAGGGGGATAGGCGCTGCAACACTTTCCAAGATAGAACATGAGGCAAAAAAGAAATCAACAAGCCTGTTCTCCACGATTAGAACGATATTAAAAGCGAATGGGGTTGCTTTATCTGCTAGAGAGAAGCTTAATAGATTTGTCAAAATAATAGGAGACGTTATGCCCGCAAAATATAAATCTGCAGCGGATATGTTGCGGGATATAGTTGATAAGATAGGATATATGGATTTTATAGATGAAGAAAGGGCTCAGAATATTTACGAACTCATTGCGTCTGCGGAAGGCAGGGATATAAATGAATTCAGCGACAGGGCAGCGCTGGTGACTACGATGGATGATATTAATACAGAAAACGCAGTATCGCTCATGACTCTGCACAGCACAAAGGGACTCGAATTCCCTGTGGTTTTTGTTGCCGGCCTCGAAGACGGTCTACTTCCATATTTTAAGGCCCTTCAAAATGAAGACGAGATACCAGAGGAGCGGAGATTACTTTATGTTGGCATGACAAGGGCCAAGGACATACTCTGGCTTACAGGGACAAGAAAGAGAAGGTTATATACAAAGGTACAGGAGCAGGAGCCGTCAAGATTTCTTAATGATATACCTCCGCAGTGCTGTCAGTGGATAGAAAAGGCAATAAGTTCACAGGTTGTTGCCCTGACCAGGCCGGTGAAGAAGATTATGTCTTTAGAAATACCACTTTCATATGCTGCTGGCTGCAGAGTGAAACACCCCAAATGGGGGGTTGGTGTTGTAAGGGATTGTTACGGGAAGGGAAATGAACAGAAGGTTACTGTAAATTTTCCAAATGTAGGAATAAAGAGGCTTGCGCTGAGATTCGCAAATCTCGAAAAGATATGAAAATGATATGAAGATATCTGTTGAATATGTTGCGAAGCTGGCAAGGTTATCCCTTTCCGAGAAAGAAAGGGAACTGTTCGGATCACAACTGAACAGCATACTCAATTATATGGAAAAACTGAATGAGGTTGATACAAAGGATGTTGAGCCGACATCTCATGTGATCTCCTTGAGCAATGTAATGCGGGACGACATCCCGGTACGTTCAATCAAGAGAGAGGATGCACTTATGAATGCGCCAGAACATACTGATAAATTCTACAGGGTACCGAAGATAATAGAATGACAAACAGTTCAAAAGTTCAAAAGTCCCAGAGTTCCAGAGTTTTTTTATTAGTTAGTTGTTTCCGCGCTTCTGCGCTTCTGCACTTCTGCACTATTCGACTGCCGGAGGCAACATGCTGAGGTGTATACTCAGGGCAAAGATACATATGGCAACTGTGACAGAGTCGAATCTTGCCTATGAAGGAAGCATAACAATAGATGAGGATATTCTCGGAAAAGCCGGGATCCTTCCTTATGAACAGGTGATGATAAGCAACCTCAACAATGGGGAGAGATTCGAGACTTATGTGATACCCGGCAAGAAAGGTTCTGGAATGATATGTCTGAATGGTCCTACGGCAAGGAAGGGTGTTGTGGGAGATAAGGTTATTATATTCTGCTATGGCTATTTCGAAGACAGCATGATAAAAGAATTCAAACCAAACATAATCCTTCTCGATTCAAAGAATAAGATAACTAAGATTAAGTGATTCTACCCTATCAAAGCTAATCCTGTTGCCAGTTTCCATGTTCAGTGCATTGAGTAAAACTTTTTGCCCAGCTAATGCTATCGAGGCAATTTCAGCGTCAGGGGAAGCCGGAGGTAAAATATCTCTGACATCAACTGCATCATGTCCAAGGGCTTTGATTACTGCTTTTGTTGAACGAGGAAGGCTGGCATCAATCAGAAAATTCAAATATCTCTCATCCTCTCTCAAGAATTACTTCTTCTTCCTGAGCAAGGATAGAAGCATAATAAATACATGCCCTGATGTCCTCATCTGTCACAGGAGGATATTCGGTCTTGATTTCTTCATAGGTCATACCAGCAGCAAGAGAATCAAGGATCACAAATACTGGTATCCGCGTTCCCTTAATACAGGGTTTACCGTGACATACAGCAGGGTCTATGGTTATTCGTTCAAGAAGCATCTTGTATTTAGAATATTAAATTTCTGTTTTAAAAGCAAGTTTTTCCATCAAGTAGGTAGGGTCGCACCTTCAAAATTCATTTGACACTAAACACTTCGCACAATAAGAATTTTCAGCCAGCCTCTTTCTGCACTCACTGCGGGCAGAGGTTGAAATGGGTGATTCAAAACAATTTTCAGGCACCAATTTGTTCCTGTGTTTCCCTCGCATGAATCTCTAAATGAACCAGACGGGCTGAGAGTTCTCCGAGAATTTCATCCTCCTGCATTTCAGAGATTCCCGGGGTTTCTAACTGATTAAGCAGACTCAGGATTGTAAGGCATTCTTCTTTAAGCTCATTCAGTAATGTTTCTGTAAGTTTATCCTTTGTTAGCATTTATTCCTCCAGCTTTCTAACAGCCTTTTCAATTTGTCGCTCAAAGGCTATTATTTCCTTTTCCCAGTGGAGTATACAGCCTTCATTGGGAAAAGATTTTTGTTTTTCTAACTTAATTTTTTCTTTATGCTCCTCAATCTGTTCTCTGAGACTTTCTATCTTTTTTTGCAATTTTTTCTTTTTCATAAAATACTGTCTGGTGTATTATATCATGAAGATTAATTATTTTTTGCAAGACAAAAATTGGTTCAAAAGGCATCTTCTGCCCTCAATACAAAGAGAGAATTCTCCCACTGCCTCTTGTAGTGCTTTTATTATTGCGATTGCTGCCAATATTCAATGAAGAAAAAATGTTATTATTAAAGCCTTTTTATGGTAAATTATTTGGGATGGACAAAGTCCCTACAATATGCCCCTACTGCGGATGTGGCTGCGGTCTTTATCTCCATGTTGAAGAAGGGAATATCATCGGTGTCTCGCCTATAAGACATCATCCTGTAAACAAAGGAACTCTTTGCGTAAAAGGCTGGAATTCCTTTGAATTCATCCAGCATCCTGAAAGACTTAAATATCCCCTTATTAAAGAAAATGACACATTCAGAAAGGCGTCATGGGATGAGGCGATAAAATATGTAGCCAATCAGCTTACAGATATTAAAAAGAAATACAGCCCTGATTCTATTGGTGTGATGAGTTCTGCAAAATGCACGAATGAGGAAAACTATCTGATGATGAAATTCGCCAGAGCAGTGATCGGGACGAATAACATTGACCATTGTGCGAGGTTATGCCATTCATCAACAGTCGGTGGACTTGCAGTTGCATTCGGCTCAGGCGCAATGACAAATTCAATCAACGAGATAGCTGATGCAAAGGTGCTCTTTGTAATAGGTTCAAATACAACAGAGCAGCATCCAATGATAGGGATGCATATGCTCGATGCTGTTGATAAGGGCGCAACATTGATTGTTGCAGACCCGAGGAGGACGCAGATTTCAGAGTTTGCGCAAATCCATTTAAGACAGAAATGCGGCACTGACGTAGTGCTTCTTAACAGCATGATGAATGTGATAATAAATGAGGGACTTGTTGATATACCATTCATAAAGAGAAGGACAGAGAATTTTGATGCCTTTGAAAGGGTTGTTAAGAAATATCCTCCGGAGATCGCTGCAAAGATTACAGGTGTGCCTGCTCAGGATATAAAAAAGGCTGCGCGGATTTATGCAACAGAGAAGAGGGCGATGCTTTTCTATTCAATGGGAATAACACAGCATATAACAGGCGTTGACAATGTCCGTTCATGCGCAAACCTCTGCATGCTCACTGCGCATATAGGCCAGCCCATGACAGGACTTAATCCATTGAGAGGGCAAAACAATGTTCAGGGTGCATGCGACATGGGGGCTTTGCCTGATGTTTATTCAGGGTATCAGGAGGTCTCAGAGCCTTCTTCAAGAAGAAAATTTGAACGGACATGGAGAAGGAAACTTCCATCAAAGCCGGGGCTCACACTCACAGAGATGTTCGATTCTGTTTTAAAGGGGCAGATGAAGGCTATGTATATCATGGGTGAAAACCCGGTTATTTCAGATCCTGATTCATCGCACGTGACGGAGGCGCTAAAAAAACTTGAGTTTCTTGTTGTTCAGGATATCTTTATGTCAGATACTGCTGAGTTTGCTGATGTCGTGCTTCCTGCTGTTAGTTTTGCCGAGAAAGACGGAACATTTACAAACACTGAAAGAAGGGTGCAAAAGATAAGAAAGGCGATACGTCCCATGTATGGCTCAATGCCTGACTGGAGGATTATATCAGAGATCTCGAAGGAGATGGGTTATGACATGGGATACAGGGCAACGCATGAGATAATGGAAGAAATAGCTTTGTTAACCCCTTTATACAGGGGAATTTTGCATCACAGACTCGATGATAATTTCGGCCTGCAGTGGCCGTGTTCTGACCCGGATAATCCTGGCACGCCTTTTTTGCACAGGAAAAAATTTGCAAAAGGTCTCGGCACATTCATCCCTGTTGATTATATTCCGCCTGCAGAAAATATCAGCAAAAAATTTCCTTTTGTGCTTACAACAGGAAGGATGTATTTCCATTATCACACAGGCACAATGTGCAGACGCACATCAACGCTCGAAAGGGAATACCCTGAATGTTATGCAGAGATAAATCCAGAGGATGCTGATTCACTCGGCATAAAACATAATTCCATGATAAAGGTTTCATCAAGACGGGGGACAATTACGGTCAGGGCATATGTAACTGATAAGGTTTCAAAAGGCACGATATTCATTCCATTTCATTATAAGGAGGAGGCTGTGAATCTTCTCACAAATCCTGCGGTTGACCCTTCAGCAAAGATTCCTGAATATAAGGTCTGCGCTGTAAGGATTGAGTCGGTTTGAGGTATGAAACAATGGCAATATGGATATACAAAGAAGAATGAAAATGTCATTCCTGCGAAAGCAGGAATCCAGGATTCAGAAGTCAGAGGACAGGAGACTCGATTCCCGCCTACGCGGGAATGACGAATGGGAAGTATTTACATGGAAAGTTTAATACTTGCTAAAAGTAATCTTTCATACTGGCTGAGGCAGCTCAGAAAAGAGATGGCTTTGATTGGGCCTTTAAAAGGTGAAAACAATGACATCGTTTTTAAGACTGTTGAGAATATCCATGAAATAATCCTTGACTGCCCTGCATTAATCCCTTCTCCGAAGGAGTTTATTTTTCCTCAAAAAGAGGATATGTTCAGGTTCTCTAAGGACAAGGTGGAGAATCTAAGAAATGACAAAAAGAGGTTAATCTTTGGAGTCCGTTCTTGTGATATTTCCGCAATAATACTTTTTGACAGATTTTATGGCGAAAAATTTGTTGATGATTATTATATGTCGAGAAGGAATAATACAGTATTTATTTCAATAGGGTGCAACAATCCTGACCCGACCTGTTTCTGCATAGGGCTTGGAAGCGGGCCTTTTTTAAGTTTGGGATTTGATATCCAATTCTCGGATTTAGGTGACAGATATCTTGTTGAGATAGGTTCCACGAATGGGATGGATATTGTAAAAAAATTCATCCATCTTTTTTCGCAGCCTAAAAAGTCTGACTATGATGACCAGTATGAGGCGATGCTGAGTTCTCAGGCAAGATTCGAAAAAAGGATAAACCTCGAAAATGCAAGGCAGAAAATTCTCTTTGAGAAGGTTGATGATTCTTTCTGGGAAGGGGTTGCGAAAAGGTGCTTTGAATGCGGCGGATGTGTGTATGAATGTCCATTATGTACATGTTTTAATGTTATTGACAGAAAATACTCTGAAACAGAGGGTATAAGAATAAGAGAGTGGGATACATGCATGTTCAGAGGATTTACAAAGATGGCAGGAAATATCTGGCCTGCTGACAAAAAAGTTATGAGAACAAAGCGGTGGTATTTTCATAAGCTCATTTATTATCCTGAGCAGTTTGGAAAATTTGGCTGTGTCGGCTGCGGAAGATGCACTATCACATGTCCCGGAAGAATCGATATGGCAACAATAGCATACAGACTTAAGGTGGGAGAAAATGAAAGAAAGGCTGACTGATTTATATCTTCCTTCAAAGGCAAAAGTTATTGATGTAGTAGACATGACTTCTGATGTCAAACTGTTTAAGGTCATGCCTGAAAAGACATTTAAATATAAACCAGGACAATTTTTGATGGTTTCACTTTGGGGAGAAGGTGAAGTGCCAATATCAATAGCATCTACCTATGGCGTTCGGGAAGAGATTGAACTCTGCATCAAAAGAGTTGGCCCTGTCACATCTGCCATACATTCTTTGAAATCAGGAGATGATATTGGTATAAGAGGGCCGTTTGGAAATGGCTTTTCTGTTAACAGGGCAAAGAACAGAGACATTCTTTTTGTGGGTGGAGGCATAGGAATCGCTCCTTTGCGTTCTTTGATAAACGAGGTTTTAAAAAACAAAAAGGACTTTAAAAAGATAGAACTGGTTTATGGCTCACGTACCCCTTCGGATATTCTATTCATGGATGATATTAACTTATGGCAAAAAAAGGGCGTGAATGTGATTCTCACTGTTGACAGGAAAGACAGAGGATGGAGAGGAAACGCAGGTATTGTAACTGAACACATTGGCAAATCGCGGGTTTCATTTAAGAATGCACATGCATTTGTCTGCGGCCCGCAGGTAATGATTAATGCTGTAATGAGAGACCTTTCTTCGAGGGGAACACCAGAAGGAAATATTATTATGACATTAGAGGCGCACATGAAATGCGGTGTCGGCAAATGCGGCCACTGCTATGCTGATGGAAAATATATCTGCACAGACGGCCCTGTGTTTTCATACAAAGAAATAAAACAATTTAATCTAAATGGTGTTTAATTTCTATAAGCAGTATAATGAGATAAATTTCTGCCCTATAATATGGAATTAATATGAAAAATAAGAATAAAACAAAAGAGCAGGTTATCAACGAGTTGAGGGAATTGCGCCGAAAAAATACTTTGTTGGAATTGCTTGTAACAAAACTTAAAAAGGTTGACGAGAAGCTAAGGAAAAGCGAGGAAAGGTACCGTTCTCTTGTAGAGTCTACAGAAGATTCTATATACCTTGTAGACAAGAATTATAGATATATTTTTATGAACAAAAAGCACATGAAAAGGATGAGCCTGTTGAAAAAACAGTTCCTGGGAAAGCATTATAGCGAATTCCATTCCCCGGTAGAGACAAAGTGGTTTGTTGAAAAAGTCAAACATGTATTTGAGACAGGTGTTTCAGTTCAGCATGAGCACAGAAGTCTCAGGGATGGACGATATTTCCTGAGAACTTTAAGCCCTGTGAGAGAAACGGATGGGAAAATATCTGTTGTGACAGTTGTTTCAAAAGACATTACCGAGCTTAAGCGGATGGAGGAGAAACTCCATGCCCTGTCAATCACTGATGAGCTTACAGGCGTTTATAACAGGCGGGGATTTTTTGCCTTAGCCGAGCACCTGTTGAAGATAGCAAAAAGGACTAAGAAAGGGCTTTTTTTGCTCTATGCAGATGTGGACGGCCTGAAAGAAATAAACGATAGTATGGGGCATCAAGAAGGTGACATGATGCTGATTGAAGTCGCCAATGTCCTTAAGGGAAATTATCGCGAGTCGGATATTATTGCCCGTATTGGCGGAGATGAATTTGTAGTGCTTCCAGTGGGAGCCACCGGCGATTCTAAAGATATAATTATTTCCCGGTTAGAAGAAGCCCTTGAGATGCATAACTCACAAAGGAAGCGTGCTTATAAACTTTCTCTGAGTTATGGTCTGGCGTATTACGATCCTAATGCCCCATGCTCCCTTGATGAATTCCTTATTCAGGCTGACAAGGCAATGTACGAGCACAAAAAGAGGAAAAGATTGTCCTGACTCCTTTTAACTACATCATTGATAAAATTATAAAAATGTAGTTAAAATGTAGTTAACCAATGAGCTTTTTGGCCCTTTTATTTTATTTATAATCTTTCAAGCCGTTTCATAATATATGAGAGCCTTCGTCCGGAAACCGTAAATATCTTGCTACTTAACTTCCCTTAATCTGCTATCATAGATACGTTATGAATCTAAAAAAACTCACTGACATAATGGCAGCACTTCGCAGTGAAAAGGGGTGCCCATGGGACAGGGAGCAGACAAGGGAATCTCTTAAACCTTTTCTTTTGGAAGAGACTTACGAAGTCTTAGAGGCTCTGGATGAAGGCGATTCAAAGAAAATAAAGGAAGAACTTGGAGACTTACTTTTCCAGATAGTTTTTCACTGCCAAATTGCGAAGGAGAGAAAAGAATTTGACATGTCAGATGTAATCGAAAAGATAAGCGCAAAGATGATTAAGAGGCATCCACATGTGTTTGGAAAAACAAGGTTTAAGAGCAAGGAACATTTTCGTAAATACTGGGAAGCGGAAAAGAAGAGAGAGGGCAAAAAGAGGGAGTCAATCCTTGAAGGCGTTCCAAAGGCCCTGCCGTCATTGTTAAGGGCGCATAAGCTTCAGAAAAAAGCTGCCCGTGTTGGCTTTGACTGGGAAAAGACCGAAGATGCGATTAAGAAACTGGATGAAGAACTGAGGGAATTTAAGGCCGCACTTAAGAAGAAAAAACAGCCTGAGATTGAAGACGAGCTTGGAGATATATTTTTTATGCTTGTGAATATTTCGAGATTCGTAGGGGTCAATCCCGAAGATGCTCTGAGGAAGACAATAAGCAAATTCATCTCAAGGTTCCGCTATATCGAGATGAAGGCAGCAGAGAAGAAAAGAAACCTCTCTGATATGACTCTCAAGGAGATGGATAGCCTCTGGGATGAGGCAAAGGAGAAACTTTAAATAAGCATTGCTGGCTTTCGCTTTTTGTGATATTTTTCGACAGTTCTAAGTTCATTCCGCTACAGCCTCGAAACTCACCCCGAAGCATCGGGGCTCAAACAGTCGAGGCTGTGGCCGCTTCATTTCACTAAGAACTGTTACCAAAAAATATCAATGTCGCTCAATCCAGCAATGCTTATTGATGCCTTTATTCCTATTTCTTATTAAATATCGGAAACAGCTTATCGTAAGTCTCCATTATATGCTCAGGGATCACTCTTACTTCCCCGAAGACTGTCATAAAACTTGTATCCCCTGCCCATCTTGGAACCATATGCAAGTGAACATGCTCTTCCATCCCAGCGCCTGCAACAGCACCGATATTTATCCCGATATTAAAGCCTTCCGGGCTAAATGCTGCCTTCATACATCTCAGAGCGTGTTGTGTTACCTTCATAAAATCGAGAAGAACTTCATCTGGAAGGTTGTCTATGGTAAATGTGTGTATGTAAGGCACAACCATGAGATGGCCATTATTATATGGATAGCGGTTCATCATTATATAATTATGAGTGCTTCTGTAGAGAATAAGATTGTCCCTGTCTTTGTTTTCCTTTGGTTTAGTGCAGAATATGCATTCAGGCTCTTTTTTACCAAGTATGTATTCCATTCGCCACGGTGCCCATAGAGTTTCCATCCGACTCCTTTTAAAAATGTAGTGGTTTAAAATTACACTATTTTTTAATAATGTTCAAGAATATTTCTGTTATGGTAACTAATGATCTCTCAGGGGATTAAACCTGATAGTCCATAGATATGTGTTAAAATAATCAACATTCTGGAATAAAGGAGTGGAGAGATTTTACCTGTTGCAGTGATTACAGGGGCTTCGAGAGGGCTTGGAAAAGAGATTGCCTTAACTCTTGGCAGAGGTGGTTATAATATTGCGGTGAATTATCTTACGTCTGAAAATGGGGCGAAAAAAGTGGCATATGAAATTGGTGAAAATGCAATCATTGTAAAGACAGATGTTGGTGATATAAAACAGGTTGAAAAGATGGCAGATACAGTTTACAAAAAATGGGGTAAGGTTGATGTTCTAATAAATAATGCAGGTATAACAAAAGATAGTCTGATGATAAAAACTAAAGAAGAAGAATGGAACGAGATATTAAGGTCGAATCTTAAAGGCTGCTTTAATACTATCAAGGTATTCTCAAATGTTATGATAAAGTCAGGGGGAGGGAATATTATCAACATCTCTTCATATTCAGGACTCAAAGGCAGGGAAGGGCAGGCAGCTTACAGTGCCTCAAAGGCAGCAATCTTTGGCCTGACATATACCGCAGCAAGAGAGCTTGCTGAGTATAATATAAGAGTGAATGCACTGCTACCCGGATACATGCAGACAGAAATGGGAATGGCAGCAGAGAAGGCAATGGAGAGGGCAAAGACAGAGAGTATTACAGGAGGGTTATCTAATACAAAGCAGGTGGCAGAATTTATTTTATACCTTTTAAGAACTGAGAATATAACAGGACAGGTTTTCTGTCTTGAGAGCAGGATTATATGAGTAAGTGCAGGCAGTTAATTCCTTCACTCATTCTCGGTCGTGAGGCGACTCCTCCGTCACAGGCGGATTCGCGGGGGCGAAGAGATTTTGCCCGCTTTTACTATTTTGTATTTTTTACTCAGGAATTGCGGGCAAAAAAGCCGCTCGGGAACAAATTGCCTGCAACATAATGTTCAAGGGGGTCTATGGCTAAAGGTTTTTTTGTAACAGGGACTGACACAGGCGTTGGCAAGACTGTAATAGCAGCAGCTTTGATAAAAGCTATAGGTCTTTGCGGGATTAGAGCAGGAGGTATGAAGCCGATAGAGACGGGCTGCACCAAAGAAGGCAAATCCCTGCTACCTGCTGACGGCATGTTCCTGAAAGGCATTGCACGCATGGATGAACCAGTAAGTCATATAACCCCATGCTGTTTTGAACATCCACTTGCACCAATGGTTTCTGCTGAGATAGAAGGGACGACTGTTAATCTCAACAAGATAAAGAAGGCATTTAATGAACTGACAAAGGCATATAAGTCAATTGTTGTTGAAGGAGTTGGGGGTTTATTTGTCCCTGTAAATAAAAACTACTTCATCCTTGACCTCGCAAAAGAATTCGGACTTCCTTTGATTGTTGTATCAAGGCCTGACCTTGGGACAATAAACCATACATTGCTGACAGTAAATTATGCTCTGAGGGAAGGGCTTAATGTTGCAGGTATTATTATAAATTATACCTATCCATCTAAAGGCAGCCTTGCAGAGGAGACAAATCCTCAGGTGATAAAACAGCTCAGCCCTGTACCATTGATTGGAATTTTCCCATATCTCAATGCTATGTCGGATGAGGCATTTGAAAAGGCGGTTTTGAAAAATTTAAATATGGATATCATCAAGAAATATATTTAAAAGAGGCATAACCAGTGCAGAGAGCCTGTCATGCTGAATTTATTTTCCGCCTCGGCGGATTCGCCTGAGGAGAACAGCATCTAATAGCAGCTAATGAAATTAAGAAGTAGACCCTGAAACGAGTTCAGGGTGACAGAGAGATACCTTGAACCAGCATAAACTAAAAATAGGCATAATCTCTTATGCAAATCTGTTCCCTATATTTTATATGCTCGAAAGGGAATGCGATTGTTCGGGATATGAATTTGTAGAGGGCGTTCCTTCAGGTCTCAATCAGATGATGCGCACGGGGGAGATCGATATAAGCCCTTCTTCATCAATAGAATATTTGAGATACAGTGACAGGTATTCACTCATAGAAGGGCATTCAATAAGCTCCATAGGCCCTGTTGGAAGTATTATCTTTTTGAGCAGAAGACCCCTTGAACAATTAAGCGGGATGAAAGTCCTTGCATCTTCCCAGTCTGAGACGTCTGTTGTCCTGCTGAGGATAATATTTGAGAAATTCTATAAAATGAAATGCGATTTGAGGACAGCAGACATCCGTCCAGATGCGTTGCCTTCTGGTGCAGAGGCGTATCTTCTCATAG
>JAKALU010000161.1 GCA_021824065.1 Nitrospirota bacterium | reverse complement strand
CATTACCAGTCTCCTGAGGCGCCGCCTCCTCCGAAATCACCGCCTCCTCCGCTAAAATCACTTCCACCTCCAAAGTCACTACCCCCGCCATATCCGCTGCCGCCTGTCCCGTAATAACCTCCACCAGGCCAGAAACCTCCGCCTCTGTAATGTCCGCCTGAAGAGAAGAGCAGAGGGAGAAAAAGTCCTGCGCCTAAACCCAGAATAGCGAGGATGATCACTGTTGTAAGCCCGAGAGGAAGAAGTGTCAGGTGAACAAGTGCAGGCAACCCGATTGCGCCTGCAATTCCTCCTATGGTACGCGAGATGCTCCCGATGACGAGCAGGAAAATCCCCCCAAAAATGAGGAAAGTGATGAAGCGCGAAGAACTTTCATGTTTCTGGGGGCGGTGATTTCCCTCGGCCTTGAACTCACCTCTGGTTGCATCAATCAAAGAAGATGCACCTGCAATAAAACCTCCATCAAAGTCTCCCCTTTTAAATCTCGGTTTTACAACAAGGTCTATAACCCTTCCTGCTGTTAAATCTGTCAGCTTTCCTTCAAGCCCGCGTCCAACTTCGATCCTCATTTTCCTTTCCTGTTTTGCGACAGTAAAGATTATGCCATTGTCTTTGCCCTTTTGCCCGATCTTCCATGATTCAGCGACCTTAATGCTGAAGTCCTCAATAACCTCTCCTTCAAGAGATGGTATTGTCAGAATAACTATCTGTGTTGAGTCTGTCTGCTCAAAGTCCTTTAACTCTTTTTCAAGCGTGGCCTTTGCTGAAGGAGAAATCATGTCAGCATAATCATTGACATACCCCTGAAGTTTTGGCACATCAAGCGCATGAACCGGAAGGGTAAGTAAAAAAATAAAAAACAAAATACAGGCAGGATATAGTATTTTAATCGCCTTTTTTGCCGATAGTCCTATCCCCTGTGTCATTGCCGCTTGTCGGCAATCCTTCTTCGGAAAGATTCCGGACAAGCCGGAATGACAGATACGGGATGTGCTCCGCAAAGAATGAGCGAGAATATTATGCCCTGCCTTTCTGCTAAACGATCTCAAAGTTAAAATTTCACCTGTGGCGCCTTTTCTGTGCCTGCCTCGGCCTTGAAAGGCTCTTTAAGTTTAAGATGCAATAATATTGAATTTGTAATGTTATTCGGGAATATCCTGATTGATGTATTGAATGTCCCAACTGCCTTGTTATAGCGTGTGCGTGCAACATTTATCCTGTTCTCTGTCCCTTCCAGTTGATGCTGAAGGTCCTGGAAGTTCTGGTTCGCTTTAAGGTCAGGATATTTTTCTACCACAACCATAAGCCTTGAGAGCGCACTGCTCATTGCACCCTGCGCCTCCTGAAACTGAGTGAATGCCTTTGGATCGTCGAGCAAGGTTTTTGACATCTGTATAGAGCCAACCTTTGCCCTTGCCTCTGTCACTGCCGTGAGGGTTTCCCTCTCATGTTTTGCATATGCCTTTACAACCTCTACAAGATTTGGGATTAAGTCGTTCCTTCTCTGATATGCTGCTTCAACATCACCCCATGCTGCTTTCACAGTCTCTTCATTTGCCTGCATGACATTATAACCGCAGCCTGAAATGGTTAAGAGCATAAGGCTGAATACAACATAAACAAGTTTCCTCATCACATCCTCCTGATATTTTAATTTAGCCTGTCTAATAAGCTATATAGAAAAGGACAGTCTTTTCTATCTGTATTTTGTCCGGCAATTATTATCTTGACATATAACCGGGACATCCCACAAATCCCCTGCATCCAGCTTTCCTTAAGCGGCAGGACACATTAGCGCATATATTCATCTTTAAACCCCCAAGTCCGCCTTTGGTACTAATCCCCCTCTGTCTCCTCCCGAAAGCTTTCGGGATAAAGGGGGATGTAGGGGGATTATTTTCCGTTGTCTTTTTTGCTGCTATTTTCTTTTTGTTCTTGATTTAACAGCACCTTTCTTTGTTGAAATACCCTCGAGTTTTGAAATCTGGTTTTCAAGTTTCTTTATCCCTGAGATGGTTGATTTCACCTTTGTGTCAATGAGAGGGTTTTTAGCACCCTTTGATGAGAGGTCATAGACCTTTCCGCCAAGCTCTGTGAAGTTTGACTGCACCTTTTGTTTGAGTTCAAAAATCCTGTATCTCCTTTTCCCTTCCTCAGCGAGTTCTTCAGCCTTTTCCACAGCAACAGTCGCGCCTTGTTTTACAGCAGAAACTCCTTCATTGATTCCCTTTTTGATATCTTTTTTAATCCTGTCCCAGAGTCCCATAATTTCCCTCCTTTAAGTTTTTATAAATCTTACCATTTTTCATGCCCTGCATAAAAAGTTTTTGTTTCAGACCTTTTAGAAAAAAGACCATACCATTTATACAGTATATCCATTAAAACAACAACTGCAAGTGCAGCCATTATTGCAACCAGCGATGCGTCTATTTTAAATGTGAGTGATTCTGCAGAAGAGGCAGCCTTTGATGCCTTCTCCATAAACATGCCTATCAGCTTCCATGATGCAGTCAGGGTAGTAAAAAACATAAAGAGCATCGGGACAAATGTTGTCCATGCATATCTAATCTTGCCTGATTTTACGATGAATGTTGTTCCTACACTGAGAGCAATTGCAGAGAGGAGCTGATTTGCCACTCCAAACATTGGCCAGATAGTCGATATATTTCCTGAATATATCAGGTAACTCCATGCGCTAACTACCATAAAACTGGTGATGATATTGCCAGGCATCCAGCCTGTTTTTGATAGAGGCTTATACACATAACTTCCAAGCTCCTGAAGAAGAAATCTCGCAACCCTCGTACCTGTATCTACTGTGGTGAGGATAAAGAGGGCTTCAAACATTAAGGCAAAATTGTACCAGTAGGGCATCAGTCCTTTCATCCCGGGAATGCTCGAAAGTATTGATGCCATCCCAACTGCAAGTGAGACTGCACCACCGGGTCTTCCTGCTACGTCTGTGCCTACTGTTTTTGAAAGCTCTGTGATTTTATCCACAGGGAAACCGAGTGATGCAATAGCATCAAATGTAAGGTTGGTATTTATCGCAAAGTAGTCACCTGGAATTAATATTGTTGCTGCTATTAGTGCCATGATCGATACAAACCCTTCAACGAGCATTGCGCCATAACCGATAATCGGGATATCTTTTTCACTCATTATCATCTTTGGAGTTGTGCCTGATGAGATGAGCGAATGAAATCCTGATATTGCGCCGCATGCGATTGTGATAAACATAAAAGGGAACAGTTTCCCGGGTATAACAGGACCTCCGCCTTCAACAAACCTTGTTACAGCAGGCATCTGAATGGTTGGAGCTATAAGAATGACACCAAGGGCAAGAAGAAGGACTGTGCCGATCTTCATGTATGTTGAGAGATAGTCTCTTGGGCAGAGGAGCATCCAGACCGGAAGCACCGATGCAACAAAACCATAAAGCGCAATAGAAAACATCAGGCTGTTTTTTGACAGATTAAAAAACGGCTCAAGAAATGAATTTGGGATATAGTGGCCTGTGAATACAGCCGAAAGAAGCAAAAAAACGCCTATAAAGCTTACTTCAGAGACGCGGCCGGGTCTTATGCGGTAGAGATATATTCCCATAAAAAATGCTATAGGAACCGTTAGAAAGATTGTGAATGTGCCCCATGAGCTTTTTGTCAGGGCATTTACTACAGCAAGCCCAAGACCTGCAAGCGCAACAATTATGATAAAAAGTATTGCAAATGCTGTAGCAATGCCTCCAACAGGGCCTATTTCCTCTTTTGCTATCTGGGCCAATGAGCGGCCATTTTTCCTGACTGATGCAAACAGGATAACCATATCATGCACAGCGCCTCCAAGTGCCGAGCCTATTAATATCCAGAGAAATCCAGGCAGGTACCCAAACTGTGCAGCAAGCATGGGCCCTATTAATGGGCCTGCGCCGGCTATAGCGGCAAAATGATGGCCGAATAAAACCCATCTGTTTGTCGGGTGATAATCAATCCTGTCAGAAAGTCTTATTGCAGGGGGAATACGGGTTTCATCAATAGTAAGAACCTTTGCAGAGAGGAATGCGGAATAAAACCTATAGGTTATTGCATAAAAGCATCCGGCAGCAACAACAATCCAGAGCGCATTGATTTTTTCAGAGGGGTTGATAATCCCGACAACTATCGAAAGTGCAATTGCAGTTATGAGTGATATTGTTATCCAGATAATCTTTTTTAGCATTTTTTATTATACATCAGACAGTTAATTCCTTTCATTCTTTCTGCTATAATGTTTTCATGAACCTCACAGAGAATGCGCTTAAAGTACTTGAGGCAAGGTATCTTCTCAGAGATAAAAATGGATTGACCAAAGAGACTCCCGAAGAAATGTTCAGGAGGGTTGCAAAGACCATTGCCTCTGCAGAAATTCAGTACGGCGGCAGTCCTGACGAATGGGAAGAAAAATTTTATGAACTTATGGCATCTTTAAAATTTCTCCCTAACTCTCCAGCACTAATGAATGCAGGGAGGGATTTAGGACAGCTTGCTGCTTGTTTTGTATTGCCGGTGGATGACTCGATGATCTCCATATTCGACACCTTAAAAAATGCGGCTCTCATCCTCCAGAGCGGCGGAGGCACAGGCTTTTCTTTTTCAAGATTGAGGCCGAGATCAGATGTTGTTCGCTCAACAGGAGGCGTAGCAAGCGGCCCTATCTCTTTTATGAGAATATATAACACTGCTACGGATGTTATAAAACAGGGCGGGGCGAGACGGGGAGCCAATATGGGCATTCTTCGTATTGACCATCCTGATATCCTTGACTTCATTCGCATCAAGAGGGCAGGAGGGGAGTTAACAAACTTCAATATCTCGGTGGCAGTGACAGATGCGTTTATGGACGCCCTTAAAAATAATGGCGAGTACGAACTTATTAATCCGAGAAGTAAAGCAGTTATCAGGAAAATAAAGGCACAGGATGTCTTTGAGGAAGATCG
>JAKALU010000160.1 GCA_021824065.1 Nitrospirota bacterium | reverse complement strand
TTTACAAAGTGCTGCAGCAATATAGATATAATGCTCACACCATATGATATTTTACGGATGAAAAACAGGCTAAATATGTCATCTGAGGAGTTTCTTGAAAGATATACATTCTCAAAGGTCGATGAGAAATCATCGCATCCATATGTATACCTTAAAATGAATAATGATGGGAAAAGAAGCTGCCCATTTGTAAGAGTCCCCGAGGGATGCGCTATCTATACAGACCGTCCTGTAAGCTGCAGATATTATCCGATTGGCCAGGCAACGCTCAAAAAAGGTATCGGCTCAAGCGGACAGGGCATTCACGAAGAGTTTTATTTCTTTGTTAGGGAACAGCACTGCCTCGGTTATCAGGAAGATACAGAATGGACTGTAGAGTCATGGAGGATTGACCAGGAGGCAAGTCTTTATGATGAGATGAACCGCGAGTGGAAAAGCATACTTATGAGAAGAAATCTTCCGGGGAAAATAGAACTTGACCCTAAGAAGCAAACACAGTTTTACATGGCAAGTTATGACATCGATAAACTCAAGAGATATGTATTTGAGAGCAAATTTCTCGACATCTTTGACTTAGATAAAGAAGAGATTGAAAAGATGAAAAATGACGAGGCAGCCCTCATGAAGTTCGGGTTTAAATATTTGAAATATCTTCTGATGCTGGAAGAGGCGCTGAAGGTTAAGTCTGGAGTGGTAAAGACCAAACAGACTCAGAAATAAACAGAATCAGTTTAAACACTATACCTGCCTTAATCAGTGAATTTTTAATAACTTTTTAAAATGACACTCAGACCGTTAAAGATATTCTTTTCTGGCATAGGCGGAAGCGGTGTATCCGCAATTGCAAGTTTCATGGCAGAAAAGGGACATATAATCGCTGGCTCTGACAGAGCATTCGACAAAAATCAAGACCACCCGGTTTACAAAACATTAAAGTTAAGAGGCGTATCTATTGTCCCTCAGGACGGAGGCGGTATTGATAACTCATTTGATCTGGTTGTCTTCAGCACTGCTGTGGAGCATGACCAGCCCGAGTTTTTAAAGGCGAAGGCACTAAACATTCCTATAAAAACAAGGCCTGAATATCTTGCAGAAATAATATCAAACTTCAAAACCATCGCGGTTGCCGGGACAAGCGGGAAATCAACAACATCTGGGCTGCTTGCATTTTTGATGCAAAGTCTTGGACTGAACCCGAATTTTATAGGCGGAGGAAGGGTTAAACAATTCAAGACAGAAACCAATCCTGGCAATTCAATCACAGGGAACTCTGAATTTCTCATTGTAGAGGCATGCGAATCCGACGGCACAATCGTCAATTACAAACCTAAGCATTCGATAATATCAAACCTTGAATTAGACCATCATTTTGTGGATAAAACCGCCGGGATGTTTGAGATACTCGCTAAGAACACAACTGGAAAAGTAATTGTAAACGCAGACGATAAAAACCTTATGAAGATCAATATCAGGAATCCGATTACATTTTCAATAGGCAGCTCATCAAAATACATGGCTTCAGACATCATTTACAAACCATTAATCACTGGTTTCTCTTTGCATGGGACAAAATTCAGTCTCGCGCTCCCTGGTGAATATAACCTTTATAATGCTGTCTCATGCATAGCAATTCTTTCTGAAATCGGGATACCCCTTAAAGATATTTCAAATGTGCTTCGTGAATTTAAAGGCATTGAAAGACGATTTGACATTCACCTTAACAATGGCAAAAAACTTGTCATTGACGACTACGCACATAATCCACATAAGATTTCATCCCTTATGCAAACCATGGTGAATTTAAGAGAGAATTTTTGTTATATCTTTCAGCCTCACGGATTTGCGCCGGCAAGGATGATGAAAGCAGAATACATAGACGCCTTCTCAAAAAATCTCCGCGATTCAGACCACCTTATATTGCTGCCCATATATTATGCCGGCGGCACAACCAGCAAAGACATTTCAAGCAACGACCTTGCTGAAGAAATCAGGGCCAATAAAAAATCCGTTGAAGTTGTTGAAGACAGAAATATTGTTTTAGAAAGACTGGCTGAGTGGGACAATTACGTTGTCTTCGGTGCAAGGGATGAGACACTTTCTGACTTTGCGGGTAGGATTGCAGAGTCGTTATCGAATAAGTAAGCAATCCCAATAAAAAAGCCCGCCTTTTGAAGCGGGCTTTCAGTAATATTCATCTCAGCATTTATTCTTTGGAGTGCCCGACCCCTTTGGATTTATACCTCAACCTGGCACGCCGAGCTTTGGGAAAACAACCACCTGAAGTAATATCCAGACAACTATAATCCCTATTGCAAAAAGCCAGTCACTCATTATTTCTTTTCTTCGATCTTCTCTTTTGCTTTTGGCTTTTCTTTCTCTTTTGATTTTCTTGTCTCTTCGTAGTCGATGAACTCAAGGACAGCCATTGGTGCACCATCGTTAACTCTGTTTCTTGATTGGACTATCCTCAGATAACCGCCGTTCCTGCCGCTGAATCTCGGTGCTATTTCATTAAACAATTTTGCTGTAACGGCCCTGTTTGGGACATATGAAAGCGCAAGGCGCTTTGCATGCAGGTCACCCCTTACCCCAAGCGTTATAATCCTCTCGGCAATCTTCCTCGTTTCTTTAGCCTTTGCCAGTGTTGTCTCTATCCTCTGGTGTTCAAAGAGAGCAGAAACAAGGCCTCTCAGCAGAGCCTTCCTCTGGTTTGCAGTTCTTCCGAATAATCTGCCATCAACTCTGTGCCGCATCTTGCTCCACCTCTTTGCCTTGTAAAGACATCTGCTTGTTAAGGGCATCGTGGTCGATCCTCATACCAAGATGAAGCCCCATCTCATTTAGTATCTCTTTTATTTCATTAAGAGACTTGCGCCCGAAATTTTTTGTCTTTAACATCTCTGGCTCTGTCTTTTGAACAAGGTCTGCAATAGTCTTTATATTCGCATTCTTCAGGCAGTTGTATGCCCTCACTGAAAGTTCTAACTCATTAACGCTTTTTAGAAGATTAGAATTAAACACCGGCACATCGCCTGCAGAAGTTACTACCCCGCTCTTCTCGGATTCAATGTCTTCATCTTCTTCCTCAAGGATAAAAATCTGCATATGCTCTATAATTATAGATGCAGCCTGCGAGACTGCCTTTTTAGGTGTAATGCTCCCATCTGTCCATATCTCCATAACAAGCCTGTCATAGTCTGTTGCCCTACCTACCCTTGCTTTCTCAACCCAGAAATTTACTTTCTTGATCGGGCTAAAAACAGAATCCACTGCAATCATATCAACAGGCAGCCCTTCTTCCTTGTTCAGTTCTGAAGGAACATAACCCCTGCCTTTTCTAACATACATCTCAGCTTCAAAAGAAGCGCCCTTATCGAGAGTAGCTATGAGCTGATCAGGGGTAAGAATCTCTACGCTTGAATCTACCTGTATATCATTCCCTTTCACTTCTCCTGGCCCTTTAACTTTAATTGTTGCGATCCGCTTGCCATCAGCGTACATCTTAAATCTGAGCTTTTTTATGTTCAGGATAACATCTATTACGTCCTCTTTCACTCCGGAAAGGGCTGAAAATTCATGCATGGCATTATGTATCTTTATCCCGGTAACTGCTGCCCCCTCGAGGGACGACAGCAGAACCCTTCGAATAGAATTTCCTAATGTAGTGCCAAATCCGCGATCTAATGGTTCTGCAATCAGTTTACCGTACGTGTTTGTCAACGTCTCTTCATCAAACCCTATCTTTTCGGGTAACCGAAAGCCTTTTTTCATTAAGTCCATATAAGGACCTCCCACGCCTTTTTTATTTTAAGAAACTACTTTGAATAAAGCTCAACAATCAGCTGCTCTTGAATAGGCAACTGTAGTTCTTCCCTAGAAGGAATATGCAGGACCTTGCCCTTAAAATTTGAGACGTCAACATCGAGCCATCCAGGAAGTCCTCTATGCTCAAGTTTTGATAGACTATCTGATATACTCGGGATGTCTCTGCTTGTCTCTTTAACCTCAACAATGTCTCCTGCCTTAACGAGGTAGGAAGACACATTTACTGCCCTGCCATTCACAAGAAAATGTCTATGACTTATGAGCTGCCTTGCCTCTCTTCTATTTATTGCAAAGCCCATTTTGTAGACTACGTTATCTAAGCGACTTTCAAGGAGTTGAAGCAGTACTTCCCCTGTAATGCCTTTCTGCCTTTCAGCCTCGAGAAAATATCTTCTGAACTGTTTTTCAACAAGACCGTAACTTCTCCTAACCTTTTGCTTCTCTCTGAGTTGAATACCATAGTCAGAAAGCTTTCCGCGGCTCTGCCCATGCTGGCCGGGTGGATACTTCCTCCTCTCTGCTGCGCACTTTTCAGTGTAACATCTATCCCCTTTGAGGAAAAGTTTCTCGCCTTCCCTACGACATATTCTGCATAAAGCTTCTGTATATCTTGCCACTTTTAAACTCTCCTTCTTTTGGGAGGCTTACATCCATTGTGCGGAACGGGGGTAACATCTTTTATAAGATTTATCTCGAGTCCGGCAGCTTGCAACGCCCTGATAGCCGACTCCCGTCCAGCCCCCGGGCCTTTGACAAAGACGTCGAGTTGCTTCATACCCATATCTATTGCCTTTTTTGCTGCTGCTTCCGCTGCCATCTGAGCAGCATAAGGCGTCCCTTTTCTTGACCCCTTGAATCCAAGACTCCCTGCGCTTGACCATGTGACAAGATTCCCGCCTGGGTCTGTTATGGAAACTATCGTATTATTAAAAGTTGCCTGAATATGAGCAGCTCCGATACTTACATGCTTCTTCTCTTTCCTTGCACCTTTTTTCCGTTGGGCCATCTGCTATGCCTCCTTCTTCTTGCCCATAATGGTTCTCCTCGGTCCCCTGCGTGTGCGGGCATTTGTCTTCGTTCTTTGTCCCCTTACAGGAAGTCCTGTCCTGTGCCTGATTCCCCTATAACATCCATTGTCCTTAAGCTTTTTTATG
>JAKALU010000159.1 GCA_021824065.1 Nitrospirota bacterium | reverse complement strand
TATTTCCTGCCATGACTGCCACGGGGGCGACCCTAAAGATGCTGCTATGGCGATGTCACTACAAAGGGGTTTTGCTGGATCACCAAAATACCCCGATGTCCCGGAATTCTGCGGCAAATGCCATATCGGTATTCTGAAGAACTATCTTGAAAGCGGTCATGGAAAAGCGCTCAGGTCTAAAGGGACCGGACCTAACTGTGTGACATGTCATGGTTCTCATAATATTCAGAAGGCAAGTATAGATATTATAAATGAAGAACTTTGCGCAAGATGCCATTCTTATGAAAGAGCCAAGACAATGAAGCAGGCGCTTTTTCTTACTGAAAAGAAGATAAGGGATATAGAAAAAGATATTAAGAAGTTGAAGACCGACGGGGTATTTACTGAGGAGGAAGAAAAAGATCTTTTCAGCACACACGCAGAATTCCGCACCCTCTTCCATACTGTTGATGTATCCCTTGTTAAAGAGAGAACGGATGAGTTCACAGAGAAGTTAAATCTTCTCGAAAACAAGATAAAGAAAACCTTTAATGAGCTCGGCTTCAGGAGAAACTTTTCTGCTTTTCTCATGCTTGTCTTTATTGGTATGGGCGTGGGAATATTTTTACTCTCAAAGACATATAAATCATAACTGTTTTATCTCCCAATAAATCCAGCATTTTGATACAATACCCATAATGACTGTTATCCTTGTTACAAATGATGATGGAGTTCACTCCCCCGGCATTATTGCACTTTTCAGGGCGATGAAAGAAATCGGAGATGCGTATCTTGTTGCGCCTGACAGGGAGAGGAGCGCAGTAAGCCATGCATTGACAATGCACAGACCCTTGAAGGTGGAAGAAATAAGAGAACATGTTTACGCTGTCAACGGGACACCAACAGACTGCGTAGCGATAGGGGTAAATAAGGTACTGCCTGAAAGGCCTACACTTATAGTCTCCGGCATTAACAAGGGTGGCAATGTTGGTGATGACATTACTTATTCAGGCACAGTCTCAGCAGCAATAGAAGGGACTATAATGGGTATCCCATCATTTGCAATGTCAATAGTCGGAACAAAAAACTTCCACTTTGATACAGCATCTTACTATTCATCAGAGATTGCAAGATATATACTTGAAAAGTCATTGCCTTATGACACGCTCCTTAATGTCAACCTTCCAAATGTACATAAAGACAAGATTAAAGGCATAAAATTCACAAGGCAGGGCAAGCGGGTTTATGATAATGCGATACAGGAGACCTATGACCCGCGCGGAGAAAAACACTTCTGGATAGGAGGGGGCATACCATACTGGGAGCATGGAGAAGACACCGACATCCAGGCAGTTCAGCAGGGATATGTATCCATAACACCTATACACCTTGATCTGACAAATTATAATGCACTGGAGTTTTTAAGAAAAAGCTGGACTTTTAATATGCGTGAGGCAAAGAGATGAGATTGATTCCGGTTTTGATCGAAAATTTTCGCCTGAGGTTCGACAAGCTCACCATGCTTTTTGAGGCATCCCGGGCCTGTCGGGTGATTCCGTGTCAGGCACGGAATGACAGACCCTGTTTTAGGGTTGATGACTATATTAAAATGGTGTTTGCCTCATGAAAAAATATGATGTCATAATAATTGGTGCCGGACCGGCAGGCATCTTTTCAGCGCTCGAACTTCTTGATAAAAAGAAGGATGCAAAGATACTCATCATCGAGAAGGGCAAGGATATAGACCAGAGAAAATGCCCCATGATGATAAGGGAGATATCCTGTAAGACCTGTCCTGAGTGTGCGCTCCTGAGCGGTTGGGGTGGGGCAGGGGCATTCAGCGACGGGAAACTAAACCTCTCACCCGAGATTGGCGGATTTCTTTCAAGGTATATAGACAAGGACATGCTTCAGTCTTTGATAGATTATGTAGACAAAATCTATATTAAATACGGCGCTCCAAAAAAAACTTACGGTGGAAGCAGGGAAGAGATACAGGAGATAGAGAGGCTTGCGTCTAAAAATGATATCGTGTTTGTGCCTTCAAAGATAAGACACATAGGCACTGACCGGTGCAGAGTGCTTCTGAAAAAAATTAAAAAATCTTTGAATGCGAAGGTCGAGACGTTATTCGGGGAAGAAGCAGAGGATGTCATAATAGAAAAAAGGAAGACTGCTGGTATCAGACTCAAAAACGGCAATAAGGTTTATTCTGACTATGTGATATTGGCTCCTGGCAGGGAAGGTTCAAGATGGCTTGAAAAAGAATCAAGGCGTTTGCATCTCACCCTGCTTCAAAACCCTGTTGATATAGGCGTCAGAGTTGAAGTCCCCGCATCTGTATTTGAACATCTCACAAGTGTTACCTACGAGCCCAAATTAATATTTTATTCAAAAAAATTCGATGACAAAGTAAGAACCTTCTGCGTCAATCCTTACGGAGAGGTTGTTAAAGAATATCTGAAGGGCATCTGGACAGTTAACGGCCACAGTTATGCAAACAGGAAGACTAACAACACAAACTTTGCGCTCCTCGTAAGCACATTTTTTACAGAGCCTTTTGATGAGCCTATATCATACGGGAGATACATTGCTCGATTAGCTAATTTCCTCGGTCAGGGCGTTATCGTTCAGAGGCTCGGTGACCTGCAAATAGGAAGGCGTTCAACACACGAGAGGATAGCGAAGGGCATAGTCCAGCCTACATTGAAAGATGCAACGCCGGGGGATCTGAGTTTTGTTATACCGTATCGCTATCTCTCTGATATCCTTGAAATGATTGATGCACTTGATAAGGTTGCGCCGGGGGTAAATTCGAAACATACGCTTCTTTATGGGGTTGAAGTAAAGTTTTACTCTATGCAGCTTAGATTGACTAATACTCTTGAAACAGAGGTAGAAAATCTTTTTGCTGTTGGTGACGGTGCAGGGGTTAGCAGGGGTTTGATTCAGGCGTCTGCATCAGGGATCATAGCAGCACGGGAAATTGCAAGGAGAATGTAGTTATAAGTTGCAAAAGACAGAGCATACTATTTTAGCTCATTCTCGCCCCGATAAAATCGGGACTCCGAGGGCTTTTGCCTCTCAATATTTTAAGACTTACTGTCGGACTATCGGCAAAAGAATCCGCTAAAACACCATGCTCTGTCTTTTATCAGATGGATAGCAATGGATTTCAAAGAATTAAGAGAATATATGGTTGAGACTCAGCTTATCCCACGAGGGATAAAGGACGAACGCGTCCTCGATGCTATGAGGAAGGTGCCGAGACATCTTTTTGTTGATGAGTATATGCAATATAAGGCTTATGATGACATGGCACTTCCAATTGGTGAAGACCAGACAATATCACAGCCTTACATGGTTGCAGTAATGACAGAACTTCTCCAGTTAAAAGGAGATGAGAGGGTCCTTGAAGTAGGCACGGGTTCAGGTTATCAGGCTGCAATTCTCGCTGAGCTTTCAAAAGAGATTTTTACAGTAGAACGAATTGCGGTGCTTGCAAAAAAAGCTGAAGAAAGATTTCGCTCACTTGGATATTCCAATGTTTACGTCAGGATTGGCGATGGCACGCTCGGATGGCCGGAAGAATCACCCTTCAACAGGATCTTAGTAACTGCGGGCACTCCTCGGATCCCTCTGCCATTAATAGAACAGCTTTCAGATGGGGGAATAATTGTTGCTCCCGTTGGTGACCGGTTCTCGCAACAGCTTATAATTATAAAAAAATCAAAAGGCGCTCTCTCTGAGCAATTGCATACGCCATGTGTGTTTGTGCCGTTAATAGGCGAGTATGGCTGGGGAAGGGATGAGGATTAAAAGAGAGGTTAAGGCTAAGATTAAGATAAAAATTAGGATATCAATCTGTGTGCTGTCTACTGTCTGCTGTCTACTGTCTGCTATCCCTGTCTCTTCTGAGGAAAATCCCTGCCTTTTATGTCACAGCCGGTTCAGTGTCATTGCAAAGGCTGTCCACGCTCCCCTCGGAATGGGCTGCGAGACATGCCACCAACCTGAAAAAGGGATGGAACATCCACAGCAGAAAGGGAGCATGAAACTTGTCCGGGATGTCCCGGCTCTTTGCTATGGATGCCATGATGAATCTAAATTTAATGGGAAGTTTGTACATTTTCCTGTGAGTATGGGTACATGCACAGGCTGCCATAATCCTCATCAGTCTGAATTCAGTAAGATACTTATAAGTGTTCCGCCTAACCTCTGTTACAGTTGCCACGAAAATAAGGCAACAAAGAAATACGTTCATGCCCCTGCAGCAACTGGCCAGTGTTTAACATGCCATAACAGCCATGTGAGTGGTAATACTGCGTTGCTCATGAGCCCTGTAAACAAACTCTGCACAGACTGTCATCCAGGGCATGCAACAGGTATTCATATACTGGCAGGGTTGCAGGGTGCGCATCCAGTGAAGGGAAGGCCGGACCCCTCCAGACCCGGACGGAATATGAGTTGCGCAAGCTGTCATGACCCTCATAACTCTGACTTCCCAAAACTGATGCTTCAGAAAGGGTTGTGCCAGAGATGTCATAAGTATTAGCGAGGGCGTATAGCGTGTAGCTTGGGGGAAGAGATAAAGAAATGAATTTTTATATAGTAACATTAGAGGGATGAAGAAGATTATGTATTTAATATGGATAATCAAAAAACTGCACGCTGCACGCTATACGCTATACGCTGTATTATTAATTGCGGGTTGTGCTACCGGTTTGCCTGAAAAACCAACAGGAGAATATCTATGGCCGCCTCCGCCCGAGACACCGAAGATAAAATGGCTTACCCAGTGGTCAAACCAATATGATTTTGGAAGACCGGGTATCATAAGTTCTTTAATCACAGGAGAAGAAGCGGCAAGGCTGAGCAGGCCGAGCGGGGTGGTGGCTGATTCAGCAGGTAACATATATGTGGCTGATTCAGAACTCGGTGTCATCTTTGTCTTTGACCAGGAACTGAATACCTTGAGGCTCCTCGGGGGCAGAATCCTTTCATCGCCTGTTGGTTTGGCTATAGATAACTCTACCGGGATACTCTATGTTACTGATTCAAG
>JAKALU010000158.1 GCA_021824065.1 Nitrospirota bacterium | reverse complement strand
TTCCGATGAATCATGGATAGCCTTTGCTACGAGTTCTTTTCCAGCACCGCTTTCCCCATAAATAATCACAGGGAAATCTGACATGGCAACTTTTTTAACGGTTTCCATGATTTCGAGCATAATGGGACTTTTTGTTATTATTTTCTGGGTTTCTGATTGTCTTTTTATCTGTGTCTTGAGAAATAGGTTTTCACTGAGGAGTCTTTTCTTCTCATGTGCTTTTTCAATGATTGCTTTTAGTTCCTCTATCTTGAAGGGTTTTGTGAGGTAATCATAAGCACCGAGCTTCATGGCTTCAACCGCTGTTGACACAGTTGCATGACCTGTGAGGATGATCACCTCGGTTGGTATCTCAAGAGTTTTTATCTTCTTCAGGACATCCATGCCACCAAGACCTGGCATATTCAGGTCCAACAACAGCACATCATATTCTTCTTTTTCAAGAAACTCCATTGCCTTAATGCCGCTGTCGGTCTCATGAACGTCAAACCTTCCGTCAGAAAGTTCACTCATAATGACCTTCTTCAAGTTCTTATCATCGTCAGCAACCAATACCCTGATAAGTGAATCTTTCATCTCCACCATAAAGGGCTACTTGCAGCGAGAAAATATAGCGCCCTTTTTAACTTGCAATACCCTTATGGTCTTGCCATAGGGTCACCTTATTACCATATATATTACGACATTATAACAAAATTTTTAATAGCTGACATCAGTGTTTTAGATGGTGATTTATGGTAAAATAACATGTTTTAGAGACTTAGTAATTTATTTGAAGAGGAGAAAAATGGCGAAGGTTCCTATAAACATTGAAGAGGAAATGAAGGTCTCTTATCTTGATTACGCTATGAGCGTAATAATCGGCAGGGCTTTGCCTGATATAAGAGACGGACTAAAACCCGTGCAGAGAAGGATACTCTATGCAATGTTCAGGGAGGGTATTCTTCCCGGCAAGAAATACTCAAAATGCGCAGGGGTTGTTGGAGAGGTTCTAAAAAAATACCACCCGCATGGTGACACCGCTGTGTATGACGCTCTCGTAAGGCTTGCCCAGGATTTTAACATGCGGTATCCATTAATTGATGGACAGGGTAATTTCGGCTCAATCGACGGGGATCCGCCTGCTGCATATAGGTATACAGAGGCAAGGCTTGCAAAGCTTGCAGAAGAACTTCTTTCTGACATAGATAAAGAAACAGTTGACTTTGTGTCTAATTTTGATGAGACAACAGAGGAACCGTTGGTGCTTCCATCAAGGGTGCCGAATCTTATAATAAATGGTTCCGCAGGTATTGCTGTTGGAATGGCAACAAATATACCGCCGCATAATCTGGGTGAAATAACGGATGGTCTTGTTATGCTCCTTGATAATCCTGAGGTAACAATCAATGACCTTATGAGTGTAATAAAGGGTCCTGATTTTCCGACGGGCGGCATTATACACGGCATAGACGGAATTGTTTCCGCGTATACCAATGGCAGGGGGCTCATAAAAGTCAGGGCAAAGGCAAGGATTGAGCAGGAATATCGCGGAGGAGAAAATATTATCATCACAGAGCTCCCATATCAGGTGAACAAGGCAAGGCTCATAGAAAAGATTGCAGAGCTTGCGAGAGAAAAGAGAATAGAGGGGATATCGGAAATCAGGGATGAGTCGGACAGAGATGGAATAAGGGTTGTCATTGAGCTCAAGAGAGGGGAGATGGCAGAGGTTGTTCTTAATAACCTTTATAAACATACACAGATGGAATCTACATTCGGAATTATAATGCTTGCCATTATCAATAATCAGCCTCAGGAGCTGCCTCTGAAGAAGATACTCGGCCATTTCCTGCAGCACAGGCGAGATGTTGTGATAAGAAGGACGAGGTTCGAACTCAGGAAGGCAGAGGAGAGGGCGCATATATTAGAAGGGTTGAAGATTGCCCTTGACCACCTTGATGCGATTATTGCCCTGATACGAAAGTCAAAAACTCCTGAAGAGGCAAAACAGGGGTTGATTAAAAACTATCCGCTGTCGGATATTCAGGCACAGGCAATACTCGATATGAAACTGCAGAGACTCACAGGCCTTGAACGGGAGAAGATAATTAAAGAATATACGGATACATTAAAGGAGATCGAGAGACTAAAGGAAATACTCGGGAGCGATGCCCTTGTATCGAAGATAATTAAGGATGAACTCATCGAGATAAAGGAAAAATACGCTGATGAACGAAGGACGGAGATTGCTACGGATGTAAGAGATATTACTATTGAAGACCTTATAACAGAGGAAGATATGGTAATCACACTTTCTCATCAGGGCTATATAAAAAGGAATCCATTATCTGCATACAGGAGTCAGCGCAGAGGGGGGAAGGGCCTTATAGGGATGGAGACAAAAGAGGAAGATTTCGTCGAACAACTTTTTATCGGTTCAACACATGATTATATGCTCTTCTTTTCTAATCTCGGTCGCTTATACTGGCTGAAGATATATCAGATCCCCGAGGCAGGTCGCGCTGCAAAAGGCAAGGCACTTGTAAACCTTCTTCAACTCTCGGATGGCGAGAGGATTACAACAGCGCTACCGGTTAGAGATTTTAAAGAAGGGTTTCTTGTTATGTTCACAAAGAATGGTACTGTTAAAAAGACCGCACTCGAAGAATACAGCAACCCGCGGGGCAAAGGGATTATTGCCATAACAATCGAAGAGGGTGACGAGCTTATTGCTGTTAAAAAGACAGATGGCAAAAGTGATCTGATTATAGGCACAAAGAACGGTCTTTCAATACGCTTTAATGAAGAGGATGTCCGTGATATGGGCCGCACGGCAAAGGGAGTTAGAGGCATACGCCTTATGAAGGGCGATGAGGTTGTATCATCTGAGGTAGCAGAAGAAAGAACAGCCCTTCTCACGGTTACGGAAAAGGGTCTTGGCAAACGCACCAAGATAGAAGAGTACCCCGTTCAAGGCAGGGGCGGTAAAGGTGTTATATCAATAAAGACCACAGAAAAAGGCGGAAAGGCACTTGGACTATTGCAGGTGAGGGATGAGGATGAGATTATAATGATTACAAGTTCAGGAAAACTCATAAGGACAACTGCTGATAACATATCTTTGCAGGGAAGAAATACGCAGGGCGTTAAGCTTATGGACGTTGAGGCTGAGGATAAGATTGTAAGCATAAGCAAGGTGGTTGAAAAGGATTAATAAGTGTCAAATTGTCAGAGTGTCAAAGTTAACTTTGAATATTTAGTCTTGAATTTTGAACTTTGAGTCTTTGATACTATGACACTCTGATGCTTTTCATAGGGGCGGGCAATGGAATTAAAGGAGAATCAGAACTTGCGGAGAACCGTTAGCAACATAGTTAAATTCCCTCTTTATTTCTTTGGCTTTGTCCTGCTCGGTTTAATCTTTACCTACCTGACATTCAAACTAATGAGTTTTAGCAGGACAGTTGACGTTCCTGACCTTTCCGGCAGGAGTCTTGTTGAGGCAAATGAGATCCTGAATAAGAGAGGGCTTAATCTGAAGATAGAAGGCGAGGATTATGATTCAACAATAGCTGCTGGATATATCCTCAGGCAGGATGTGCCTGCTGGGAGCAGGGTTAAAGAACAGCGCGGGATAAAGGTGATAGTTAGCAAAGGGCCCAAGGTTCAGTCCGTTCCACTTGTGGTTGGAGAATCAATGGATAAAGCAGAGTCTATTATTTTGCAAAAAGGGTTAAAAATAGCAAAGATTATCCATGTCCATTCAAACTCTGCAGAAAAAGATAAGGTGATTGCACAGAAACCCGGACCTGATGAAAGGATTGCAGAAAAGATTACACTTATTATAAGCTCAGGGCCTTATGATGTCTTTTATTACTGCCCTGAGTTCCAGGGTAAGACACGGGAAGAGGCTCTGCTGCTTGCTGAGAAACTTGGTCTGAGGCTCAACATTGCGGGTTCTGGAGAAAGGATAATATCACAGAAACCAAAGTCGGGCAGCCAGATAAAATCAGGCGATACGATAGATATTCAATTGGAAGAGAAGGGTGAGCAATAGACAGGGTATAGTATTTGAACGGATTCTTTTGCCGATAGTCAGACAGTCTATATATAAATAATTGAGAGGCAAAAGCCCTCGGAGTCCGCCGAGGCGGACGAGAATGAGTGAGAATACTATACCCTGTCTATTGGTAGATAGGTTGGAAGGTTAAATTTAACAAAAGGAGGTTGAAATGATTAAGATTGCCCCGTCCATACTTTCTGCTGATTTTATGAGGCTTGGTGAAGAGATAAAAGCTGCAGAGGCTGCTGGTATTGACATGTTTCATATAGATATAATGGATGGCCATTTCGTGCCTAACATAACCATTGGGCATTCAGTTGTTGAGGCAATAAAGAATATAACAGCAATTCCCCTTGATGTTCATTTGATGATAGAGGATACTGACAGATATTTGAGGGATTTTATAAAAGCAGGAGCAGATTATTTAACAGTGCATATTGAGACTTCGATGCATCTGCACAGGACAATACAGTGGATAAAAGAGAGTGGTGTGAAAGCCGGGGTATCGCTCAACCCTGCAACCCCGGTCTGGAGCCTCGACCATATTCTCCAGGATGTGGATTTTGTGCTTATTATGTCTGTTAATCCAGGGTTTGGAGGCCAGGGCTTTATTCCGCAGGTGATAGACAAGATAAGGATGTTAAAAAAGATAATCTTGGATAAAGGGCTTTCGACACTCATTGAGGTTGACGGAGGTGTGAACACTGATAATGCACGATTGGTTGCAGATGCAGGTTCAGATATACTTGTTATGGGTTCAGCATTTTTTAATTCCGAGGACTACATTACCCTCACAAAGAAATTACGTGAGATACTTAAATGACATTATTATATGAGACAAGTTAACAAAGCAGATAAACTTCTCCGTCGGGCAGAGGGATTAAGAAACAGTGCCAGGTACAGTGATGCACTGCTTCTCTTTAAAAAGGCAATGGAGGCATATAAAAGGAATGACGACAGGGAAAGTACGCTCCATTGTCTTATGTCTATCGGCGATACATGCCGTATGATAGGAAAATTCAAACTCGCTGCAGAAAATTATTCTA
>JAKALU010000157.1 GCA_021824065.1 Nitrospirota bacterium | reverse complement strand
CAGACTCCACGTGGGCAAAGCGGCAAAGCATTTGATGGAAATAGCCCGGCTGGAGGACATTTCGATGATCGTGATGGGTTCCCACGGCAAAGGGAGTGTTGAGGGCATGCTCTGGGGCTCCGTTTCCCGCGCTGTTGTTGAATACAGCGACCGGCCGGTGCTGCTGGTCAAGGGCTCAGGTTGTCGCGAAGGGAGGTGATAAATGCAGAAGTGCGGTAGTGAATAGTGATATCTGAAACCAAACGTTTGGAGGAAGAAGATGAAAGTAAGAGCATTGGTTATAAGTGTGGTTGTAATGCTGCTGTTGGCGTCGACGGGATGGGCCATCTCTCTTGTAGAGGCCGAGTGGTTAAAGGCAAATCTTGACGACAAGAATATCAGAATCGTCGATGTATCGAACAAGGCTGATGCCTATGGGAAAGGGCATATACCCGGCGCCGTGCAGGTTAAGCGATATCTTGACCTCGGAAATACGAACACCGTACCGCCGACCCTCTACCCCACGAAGGAGCAGTTCGAGCATTTGATGTCGCGGCTGGGTATTGAAAAGGATACGACGGTCGTGGCCTACGACGATACGTACAGCCTCTTTGCAAGCCGGCTTCTCGTGATCATGGAACTTTATGGCCACGACACAAATAAACTCAAACTTCTGAACGGCGGTTCTGTACGATGGAAAGCCATGAACTACCCTATGAACGCCGATTCCGTGTCCGTTAAAGCATCGCAATATAAAGTCGATAAAATGAGAAGTGAGTTGCTGGTAACGTGGAGCGACATTTACCGGGATGTGGTAAATGGAGCTAAAAAGGACGTGCTTTTGGTCGATGTCAGGCCGGCTGCCGAATATACCGCAAAGAACATCCGGTCCATTAGAGGCGGTTATATTCCAAAGGCGGTGAACGTCACGGGCGCGGATGCGAACAAGAAGGAAGATCAAACGTTCAAGACGAAGGACGAAATAAGGAAGATGTTCGAGGAGAAGGGTGTTACCGGGGATAAGCCGATCTATTCATATTGCCACAGCGGAGACCGTGCAGCCCATGGTTATGTCGTCATGAAGCATATTCTCGGTTTTAAAAACGTCAAGTTCTATGACGGCGGATGGGCTGAGTGGGCATCAATAGTTTCGTTGCCTGCGGACGGACAGGTATGGCTCTGGGAAGCGCCGAAAGAGGAAAAGAAATAAACTGTACCCGAAAAAGCAGGCGGGGAGACCCGCCTGCTTTCAGGAAAATACGGAGGATTAAGTGAAAATCGAGATCTATGACCCGGCGATGTGCTGTTCATCGGGGCTCTGCAGGCCATCAATTGATCCTGTTCTGGTTAAGATGAATGATGCTGTGCTGGCATTGAAAAAACAGGGGATTGAGGTAGAAAGGTTTAACCTTGCACAGCAGCCAAAGGCATTTATGGAAAATCTTGAAGTAAAGTCATTGCTCACAAAAAACGGTAAGAAGATACTGCCTATCACCCTTATAAACGGCAAGGTCTTTAAGAGAGGTGAATACCCGTCTTATGAGGAATTATGTCAGACACTGGATATTGAGCCGCTGAAAAGTAAGCCCTTATCTTTGCAGGTGAAATGATATGACAAAATATATATTCTTCTCAGGCAAAGGCGGCGTTGGCAAGACTACAATGGCATCTGCTACTGCAATACATTGTGCAATGGAAGGCAAAAAGACCCTGATAGTTACGACAGACCCTGCCTCCAATCTTGCTGATGTCTTTGAACAGAAGATAGGACATAAGATAACGCCAATTAAAGGTATTGATAACCTTTATGCCATGGAAATCAATCCTGATGAGGCGACGAGGGAATACAAAGAAAAAATAATAGCTCCTTTCAGGGAAGTAATGCCCGATGATGTAATCGCATCTATTGACGAGCAGTTGAGCGGGCCGTGCACAACTGAGATGGCATCCTTTGACCGTTTCATAGATTTTATGGAAGGCGATGAATACGATGTTATTGTATTTGATACCGCCCCAACGGGACATACCATAAGGCTGCTTGAACTTCCTGTTGATTGGTCTAAACATATCGAAGAATCCGCAAAGGGAAGCGGACAGACATGCCTCGGCCCGGTTCAGACCATTCAGGAATCGAAAGAGAAATACGACAGGGCTACCTCTCTGCTGAAGGACAGGGAGCGAACTAATTTTATTTTTGTCATGCGTCCGGAAGATCTTTCTCTCTACGAAACGATAAGGGCGTCAAAGGAGCTTGAGACCATAGGCATAAAATCCGGTGAGATTATTATCAACGGCATACTGCCGGAAGAAGTCTGCGAGATAGACTTTTTCAAAAAGAAATACGAATCCCAGCAACAGGTGATAAAAGAGACCGAAAAAGCGATAAATAAAATGAAACGGCATATGTTTTTAAGAAACAGCGAGGTTAAAGGCATTAATGCACTTAAAGGCGTTGCTGAAGAATTATTCAAAGGCGTTAAACCGAAATTCATAGAAGAGATCAGAATGCCACAAGTATCTGCGCCTGCTCTTGAAAAGCCTGATATAAACAGGCTGTGGCTTCCCGGAAAAGATACAAAGGCATTATTCTTTACCGGCAAAGGCGGCGTGGGTAAAACAACAGTATCGTGCATTGCGGCTCTTTATACAGCGCAAAAAGGTTTAAAAACACTTCTTGTAACCACTGACCCTGCAGCGCATATAGGAGAAGTGCTGGATGTAAAAGTCGGAAGCACTCCGATGAAAGTTGCTGAAAACCTCTACGCTGTTATGGTAGATCAGGAAGAAGCATTCAGGGAATATAAAGAGAAAGTGTTGAACGACGCGCGGGGGAAATACTCCGAAGACATGCTCTCTGCAATGGAGGAGGAACTTAACTCTCCATGCACGGAAGAAATGGCAGCATTTAATAAATTCATCCAGTTTATTGAAGGCAAGGAATATGAGGTTATAGTCTTTGATACTGCACCCACAGGGCATACACTAAGGCTCTTATCGCTTCCTTTTGATTACGCAAAGCAGGTGGAGATAATGGTCTCCTCTCAGGAGGCATTAAAGGCAAAAGAGGCAACTCAAAACAGGTTCAGGGAGATAATAGATATATTAAAAGATAAAGAGCGCACTGTATTCAGCCTCGTGCTTTATCCGGAATCGACGCCTATAATGGAATCATACCGCGCAATGCTCGACCTGAGAGAGGCGGGTATTGAAACACAGCTTGTTATTGCAAATATGGTCCTTCCCGAAGAAGTATGCAGCAATTATTTTTTTAAAAACAGAAGACAGTTGCAGGTGAAATATCTGAAAGAGATCAAAGAGAGATTCGGCCTTCCCGTGCTCCAGTTCCCCTTAATGCAGGAAGAGATTAAGGGCATGGAACTGCTAAGAAAAGCAGTAATGAATCTTTAGGAGGTGATTTATGCCGACTTATGAATTTGTATGCAAATACTGCGGCAACAGGTTTGAGACATTCGCAACTATAAGCCAAAAGGAGAAGGGACTCGATCTTTTTTGTGAAAACTGCGGAAGCCCTGATGTAAAGCAGATCATAAGCGCGCCGATGACCCTTCTAAGAGGGTCTCCTTCCAGCGGTTGCAGCGGCTCCGGTTCCGGCGGATGCTGTTAGAAAATGAGGATAATCTGATGAAAAATAGCACGAAAGACATTTGCCAAAATGATGTCTGCCTGGTAGGTAGCAAGCAGAAAATAGAGATGAACCAGAACATTAAAAATGTAATCCATCTTATCACAGTTGGTCTGCTGCTATTAATCAGTTGGCTTTTGGGGAAAATGGCTATCATTTCACTTAGTCTTAGTGATGCGCTCTCACTTTTGGCTGTTTTTCTGGGATATCCCATTTACATAAGGGCAGCAACCTCCCTGATAAAAGGCAAGATCGGTGTACCGCTTTTTGTGACAATAGCTGAAATTGCTTCTGTGGCAATCGGCGAGTATCTTGCAGGCGGCACGGTCGTCTTTATTATTCTGGCGGGGACGTATCTTGAGGATTTTATCCTTGATAAGACACGGGGCGCAATCAAAAAACTCATCGGGATGATGCCCATGACAGCCCGGCTCCTAAAAGATGGAAAGGAGTCAGAGGTTGATGTAAAACAGGTAGAGATTAACGATATTGTGCTTGTAAAACCGGGGGAGAAGATACCTGTTGACGGCAAGGTCGTATACGGCTACAGCGCCGTTGATCAGTCAGCTATCACGGGTGAATCAATGCCTGTTGATAAGGTTCTTGGGAACCCGGTGTTTGCAGGTACTTTAAACCAGAGCGGCGCCCTTAAGATAAAAACAGACAAGGTAGCAGAAGACACTACCCTTGCCCGCATGATTCATCTGGTGGAGGAGGCGCAGGAGAAAAAGGCTCCAATCCAAAATATAGCCGACCGTTTTACCACATATTTTCTGCCTGCCATTCTGATCCTATCTGGCGCTGTTTATGTCTTCAGCGGCTCGCTTGTAAGAGCTGTAACCATCCTCCTTGTAGCCTGTCCATGTGCCCTGGCTCTGGCTGTGCCTATTGCTGTTGTTGGCGCGATTGGAAATGCAGGCAGGAGAGGAATTCTCATCAAAGGGGGAACCTTTGTAGAACGCCTGCAAAAAACCGATACGGTCGTGTTTGACAAGACCGGGACCCTTACATATGGAAAACCCATGGTTACTGACATTATACCTTTTAACAACAGTAAGCATGAAGATGTTTTACGGACTGCAGCAATCGCCGAGAAATTTTCAGAGCATCCCCTTGCAAGGGCAACACTGGACAAAGCAAATGAGGCAGGAATAGCAGCCACTGACCCTGAAAAATTTGAAGCAACTCTGGGCAAAGGCGTTATTGTTCAACATGGAGGACAAACAATCATGGTTGGAACTGTTGAGTTGATGGAAGAGAAAGAGATTACGGTTGCGGATGAACATCTGAAGACGATCAAAAACCTTGAGAATAAGGGCGCAACTGTCTTACTGGTTGCACGTGACAGCAAGTTAATTGGCCTGATTGCGGTGAGAGACGTTGTTAAAGACGGGCTGTCTGAAGAAATTGCAAGCCTTAGAACACTGGGGATGAAAAGAATCGCAATGCTGTCAGGGGATAATCGCATTGTGTCAGAGGCAGTTGCTGATTCTCTGGGGATTAAAGAGATTGCATCCGACT
>JAKALU010000156.1 GCA_021824065.1 Nitrospirota bacterium | reverse complement strand
ACAGGTTCAGCCTCGGTGTATTTTCCATCCTCAAATAACTCTGTGCCGAGTTGATATAGTTCTTGCAAATTTGAGCCCATAATTATCTACAAAGTATATTGATTCAAGGGGGCTTTGTCAACTGAAACGGCATGTAAACTTGAGTTTCCTCTCTATTAAAGCTATTATATTGAATATTTTTGGAAGGGTATTATTTTTAAGACGATGGAATATAGACCAATGGATTCAATAATAACAGTAGTGTCGGGCCTGCCCCGCTCCGGGACCACAATGATGATGAGGATGCTTGAAGCCGGCGGGATGGAGGTTATCGTAGACAATATAAGAAAGGGAGACGAAGATAACCCTAATGGTTATTATGAGTTCGAAAAAGCAAAGCAGATAAAAGAGGATACTTCCTGGCTGGAAAGCACAAAGGGCAAGGTTTTCAAAATGGTTTCCATGCTGTTGTATAACCTCCCTGCTGATTTGAACTATAAAGTAGTTTTTATGAAGAGGAATATGAAGGAGATACTCGCTTCTCAAAAAAAGATGTTAAAAAGAAAGGGGAAGGACAATGGCGAGGTACGCGATGAAGAAATGGGGGTGCTTTTCAATAAACATCTTTCCGATATAGAGAAGTGGCTGGAGGAACAAACGAATATAGACGTTCTCTATGTAAACTACAACGATGTTATTGAGAATCCCGCCGAAAGTGTCCAGACTGTAAATAGTTTTTTTGATAACAGGCTGGATACGGGAAGAATGATTAACGTTGTTGATAAAGCACTATACAGAAATAAGGCGGATAAGCTGTAATCGAAATTCTCATCTGTTATAACCGCAATGGCTTTATTAGCATTTTTATAAGCATTAAATCTTGGTGGCAGGAAAATAAAATTAAAGGGCAAATGGTTTCACACGGATCGTATAAGACGGTGCGAAAGGAGAATACAGACACATATGGCTAAACAAGTAGCAACTAACATTACACAACATGCACCAATTATCAGCAGACAGGACAAAGAAAAACTATTGGGGCAGAAGGGTATTCTTTTGTGGTTTACCGGTCTATCCGCAGCAGGGAAATCAACCATAGCTCACACCCTTGAGAGCGAGCTCTTGAAGCGTGGTTATTTGGCTGCGGTGCTGGACGGCGATAATATCAGACATGGATTGAATAAAGACCTCGGATTTTCACACGATGATAGAGAGGAGAACATCCGGCGTATAGGCGAGGTCGCAAAACTTTTTGTAGGCAACGGTGTAATAACCATGACTGCCTTTATCTCTCCGTATCGTGCTGATCGTGACAGGGTAAGGGCAAATATACAAAATGGCGACTTTGTAGAGATTTATGTGAAATGCCCGATGGATGAGTTAGAAAGACGTGACCCTAAAGGTCTGTATAAAAAAGCGCGTGCGGGTGAAATAAAAGAATATACAGGTATTTCGGCCCCTTATGAAGAACCAGCAAATCCTGAAATAACATTGGATACATCTGAATTGTCATTACCGGAATGTGTTGATACCGTCTTAAATTATCTTAATCAACAGGGCAATTTGAAAAAGTAGGACTCCAGTTTCAAACCCCGAAATACCTTGTTAGTCTTCTTATGGCATCGATCTTGTCCTGATTTCCGATCTTTGCTGAGTTGATTGCATTTTTCATGATGTCAATTGTTTTATCGTAGGTTTTTCTGTCCACCGGAAATGGCGTTCCATCTTTTCCACCATGTGCAAAACTGAACCTTGCAGGGTCACGATAACAAGGCGCCTTACCGTATATAAGCTCTGACACAAGGCTTAACGCCCTTATTGTCTTAGGGCCTACGCCTTTAATACCGAGAAGCTTTTCAAAGTTTTCGGGCTGTCTCTCATATGTCTCTGTCAGGATTCGGTAGAGGTTTTTGGGATTTATGTCTGCCGGGGTTACATTGTGCCTTTTTGTGAGCTCAAGCTCTTCAAGCTTATTTATCTCTTTAATAACTTTTTGAGGTTTTTCCTTTGATAGAATCGTTGACATCTGCCTTGTGTTCTCACTCTCGGCAGCGACCATGTTAAGCGTTATATCCCTTTTATCACAGCAGACAGCGGCATGGGGCTCTACTACAAATTCTTTCACGGTATCGCTCAGCCAATGGTAGCGTCTTGCTGTTTTCGTATTTTCATTCAAGCCCTGTTGTATCACGCACCATTCGCTCTTATACGTAAACACAAATACATGATGGTAAAGCTGATAACCGTCCTGTACGGCGGTGTTATCAACCTTTGCAGACATCCTGCTCGCATAGACGAGGGGAGCGGGGTTTATCATATATTTGTTTCCATACATCTCGATATGCTCAGGCGTTTTTCTTGATGTCGCACCTTTGCCTCCGGCAATGAAAACCCCGAGTTCTTTCTCCATACCCTTTAATCCTTCCTTTAACGCACCTGTCACAGTTGTTGTGAGTCCGCTGGAATGCCAGTCAAACCCGAGGACGCAGCCTAATGCCTGGAACCAGTATGGGTCAGAAAGTTTTTTCAGGAACTCCTTCTGCCCGAATTCTCTAACAATGGCATAAGTGATTTCTCCGGAAAGGGCGCTCATTCTCTCGAATAGCCACGCAGGTGCTTTTCCGTAATGAAGGGGTAATATAGCCGTGCCTGTCCTTAGCATTTCTTAAATTATAATATGAGCAGTTATAAATTTTTGACAATTTTATATTGATTATGATAATTTTAAAAGTCTTTGTTGGATAGGAGAGGTACGAGGCAGGATTTCCCCTGCCTATAAAAATAGAAATATAAGAGGATGGCCGACACTGTTTGCACGGGTTTACAGAGATTAAAGGCCGTGTTACGTATATTTCAAAATTTCAGACATAGGAGAGAGGTATAGATGTTTAATCCATTCAGGTTGTTTGACAGGGTAATCAAATGGTACTCAGAGGGGATTTCCAGTAAGGCAAAGATAATAATAGCACTTTTCATTTTGCTCTTTATAGTAGGGGTAGGTGTTGCCGGATATAAGATTAACGACTATTTTGAAAATGATCCGAATGCCTGTTTGTTCTGTCATGTTCATGATAGCGCCAATAAGGCATGGGCGAGAAGCAAACATAAAATAGTTAACTGCCACGAGTGCCATCATTCTACAAAAAAAGAACAGGTTGTGCAGATGTACAAGTTTGCTTTCCTCGGACAGAAAGCAGTCGAGCCCCGACATGGCAAGATTATTGTGCCGTGGAAACTCTGTATTAATTGCCACTGGGAGGTAAATTCAAGGTATCCAGATGCGCCCAAAATCAACCGCTCCCGATATCATGCTAAACATATGTTTATCGAGCAGGTAGAATGTTCCAAGTGTCATGGTTATAAAATCCATGAGTTCTTACCAGAAGAAAGATTTTGCAAAAATTGTCATAAGGACAAAGAGGTTCACGGGATAGGAATGGAGCAACTCCCCTGTCTTAACTGTCATACAGACCGCACAAGGGATTTAAGACCGGGAAGGAAAAAATGTCTTTTCTGTCACGGTAATGAATCAGTGAGGAAAGAATTAATCGCTGGTGGGACAATAGACGTAAAATTCTTTCAGCCATCACCCGAGATTATTAAAAAGGCAACAAAGATAAACGTGCCTGAAAATGCACCGATGCAGTTCTACTGCTATGAATGCCATAAGCCCCATAAAAAGATAAGGCCAGACTGGGGCGATTGCCTTACAAAATGTCACAGCGATCAACTTTATGTAGGGAAACACGAAGTGCATGTTAAGACAATGGGGATGAAGTGTTTAGACTGCCATAAACCCCATGTATGGAGAATTTCAGAGGCTCAGGGGAAGAAAGATTGCGTTAAATGTCACGAATACAGAGATCCAAAGAATTTTATTGGTTCGTAGGGTTTGCAAATTTTAAAGGGGTCAGAAAATAAAATATAAAAAATAAATTTTTGACTCCTGAAAAAAACTGTATAATTTAGGGGAGGAGCTTATTATGGAGTGTAGTTTATGAAGAACCATGTCTTGAGGCCGCTTTACGTAGTAATCGGGATGATTGTCCTTGTGCTGATTATCAGGGTTTTCGTTGTGCCAAAGAGCTTCGGCATACACGAAAGAGGCTATATGTATGGCTGGTACAATAAGGCAGATGAGAATTATTGGAAAGAATTCAAAGTAAAATATAGGGGCAAGGATTATTGCAAAGACTGTCATTCAGATAAGGTTGAAAGCATCGATAAGACACCCCATGCAATTATCCAGTGCGAGAACTGTCACGGTCCTGCAATAGACCACCCTGAAAATCCGGCAAAACTAACAATTGATAAAGGCAGGGGCCAGTGTCTCAGATGCCATTCATACCTTCCATACCCAACAAGCGATAGGGCGAACATAAGGGGGATAGACCCTGACAACCACAACCCGGGTATTGAGTGCGTCACGTGTCATAATCCTCACAAACCTTCTCTGGAGGGATTAAGATGATAACAAGAAGAGATTTCCTTAAATATTCTATACAGGGCATTGCAACTATAGGAGTTCCTTTAGCGACAGTAGAGCTTCTCAAGCCGTCAAATCTATTTGCCTCAAAAGATGCAAAGAAGGTTAGATGGGTTTTTCTTGTTGATACAAAAAAGTGTGTTGGATGCGGTTTCTGTGTCAAGGCATGCAAGAATGAAAATGAGATCCCCTATGATGCAAATGTCTCAAGAACATGGGTTGAGAGATATGTCCTGACAAAAGACGGCAGAGTACTTGCTGACTCACCGAAGGCTGCAAGGGATGGATTCACCAGGAATGATCCTATGGGAGTGAATCTTAAAAAAGATGACATTGAAAAGGCATTCTTTGTCCCCAAGTTATGTAACCAGTGTGAAAACCCTCCATGCGTTCAGGTTTGCCCTGTTGGTGCAACATATCAGACAGATGACGGAGTTGTTCTTGTAGATAGAAAATGGTGTATCGGATGCGGATACTGTATCATGGCATGCCCATATGGCGTCAGGTTCTTCCATCCTGTATATCATACCGCTGAAAAATGCAATTTCTGCTATCACAGGATAACAAAAGGCATGAAGACAGCATGCGTTCAGGCATGTCCATTTGGTGCAAGGCTCATCGGGAATATAAACGACCCCAATGACGAGGTTAGCAAGATCATAAGGACAGAGAGGGTTTCTGTATTAAAAGACGAATTCGGCACAAA
>JAKALU010000025.1:16243-24015 GCA_021824065.1 Nitrospirota bacterium | reverse complement strand
GTATACAAAACCCAGAAGAGAAGGCATCGTAGCTGATTCTCTTCGAAACGCAGGACTTGAGGTCTTTGACCCGAAATTAAAACAGAGAAAATACATGAACGGCGTTTACAGAGATATAATTGGCCCATTGTTCCCCTCTTATATATTCGTGAAGTTTGAACCAATCACTACCTCCTGGATGATTAAATATACGCGTGGCGTTAGAAAGATTGTTGGCAACGATTCGCCATGGCCGGTGTCAGATGAAATCATAAATTTAATAAAATCTCAGGAAGAATCAGGAGTTATTACAATAAAACCGCCGGAACTTAGACGCGGCGATAAGGTGACTATAAAAGATGGCCCCTTGCAGGGACTCAGCGGGATATTCGAGAAAGAGGCAACCGGAGAGGAGCGGGTGATTTTGCTTTTGACCGCAATCGAATATCAGGCAAGGGTTGTTGTTGATAAGGTCTTTTTAGCGAAGACCGCTTAGCCTGAAATACTGGCCGGTTTTTCTGGTTCCTGTTTCAGGCATTTAAAATTTATGGGAATGGCAGACAGGCATTCCATCAGCGTGCGGGTTTAAAACCTGAATGGCGGTAGCCTGCTTTTGATTATATTGTAGATTATTAAATTAGGCATTTTCAGGTTAAGAAATAGATAATGTTACCGAACGTTTCAGATAGATTCTTTGATTTTCTCAAGGAAAAGTCCCTCTGGGTTAGAAAAGAGACTCTCGATATCCACAGGATAGCCCAAGAGACAAGGCTTGCTTCATCACTCTCATGCGTTGAAATATTGGTCACTCTCTACTATGGCAAAATCATAAATCACAATCCGAAAAACACTAAATGGGAACAGAGAGATAGATTTATCATCAGTAAGGGCCACGGCTCGATATCTTTCTATCCAATTCTTGCAGATTTAGGCTACTTTCCTAAGGAAGAATTAGGCAGGGTCTGCAAGGAAGGCACTTTCTTAGGCGGGATTCCCGACTGCATAATCCCGGGATACGAGACAACAAATGGCTCGCTTGGGCATGGTCTTGGAGTGGCATGTGGTATAGCACTTGCTCTTAAGAGAAGAGACAGGAAAGAAAAGGTCTTTGTTCTTCTGGGCGACGGTGAGCTCTATGAGGGCTCTGTGTGGGAAGCAGTAATGTTTGCCCGTGAGCATATGCTCGACAACCTCACAGCGATAGTGGACGACAACAAGATATGCATGCTTGATTTCTGCAGAAACATACTCAATCTTGAACCGTTGGAAGACAAGTTTAGAGCATTCCAATGGGATGTCCACACTGTAGACGGTCATAATGTAAGAGAGCTTCACAATATACTGCTAAACTTGAGGAAAGATGAAAGGGGCAAGCCCAAGGTTCTTATAGCGAGCACGGTGAAAGGGAAAGGAGTGCCTGTTCTTGAGACAGACCCATTGAACCACATTAAGAACATAAAGCCCGAAGATATTGACAGGGTCATATCTGACTTAAAATGAACGTTGAGAAAAAAACAATGAGGGATGTCTTCATCGAGAGTGTGTACAACCGCATGCACGGAGATAGTAATATTTTTTTCCTCAGTGCTGATTTTGGTTCGCCAAAGCTTGATATTCTTAGGGAAAAGTTTAGGGAGAGGTTCATCAATGTAGGAATTGCAGAGCAGAACCTTATCAATGTCTCAACTGGTCTTGCGCTTGAGGGATATACTGTTTATGCGTATGCTATTGCTCCATTTCTTACTATGAGGGCATTCGAACAGATAAGGATTAATATTGCGTTACATGCCCAGCTTATGGATGTCAACGTGAACATTATCGGTGTTGGAGCGGGACTGAGCTATGATGTGTCAGGACCCACGCATCACTGCCTTGAGGATATATCAATAATGAGGACGCTTCCAAACATCTCTATTTTTTCTCCGAGTGACTGGGCTATGGCAGAAAAGTTTGTGGATTACTCAATTAGGGTAAAAAAGCCGAAATACATAAGGTTTGACGGAAAGCCTCTCCCGAGAATCTATGAGAATATTAGGGACGTCAAGTTGGAAAACGGTTTCCACGAGATAAGAGAAGGCGACGAAATATGTCTTATATCGACCGGATACATGACTCATAAGGCTTTATGTATTGCTGATAGCCTTTCAAGAATAGGGCTTTTAATAGGTGTGATTGATGTTTTTCTTCTCAAGCCTATCAACGAAGAACAATTCTTTAAGCTACTCAAAAAATACAGGTCTGTCATAACGATTGAGGAGGCATTCATTGAAAAAGGCGGGCTTGACAGCCTTATTTCAGGAATACTGAGCAAAAGGAATTCCAGCGTCAGACTGAGGAGAAAAGGTTTCGGTGACTCTTATGTTTTTGAGATGGGAAGCAGAGACCACCTTCATAAACTGAATGGTCTTGATGACGAAAGCATAATAAAAGATATCAGAGAGATGCTCAAAAGCTGAATTTTAAAATAAAGAGGTAAGTTGTTTCGAAAGGAGAAGTAGATGAAGATTTTGGTTACAGGCGGGGCCGGCTATATCGGTTCGATATTGGTGCCTGAATTGTTGAGATTTGGGCATGACGTGACAGTCGTGGATAATTTCATGTATAACCAGTCACCATTACTGGACTGCTGTCATTATACGAATTTAACAGTCATTCGTAGCGATGCAAGAGACAGGGGTCTTATCTCAGAACAGTTGAAGAAGGTGGATGCAATCTTCCCGCTGGCATGTCTGACAGGAGCCCCCCTCTGTTCGAAAGACCCTGTTGGGGCACAGACAGTAAATTTTGATGCGGTAAAGATGATACTTGACCTCCGAAGCAGGGATCAGATAATTATTTTCCCTACCACAAACAGCGGATATGGTATTGGCGAAAAGGGTAAACATTGTACGGAGGGGACGCCTCTGCGCCCAATCTCGTTATACGGAAAACTGAAGGTAGAACTGGAGAAGATACTTCTTGACGCGGGCAATTGCATCACTCTGAGATTGGCAACAGTTTTTGGTATCGCACCACGCATGCGTCTTGATCTTCTGGTAAATGATTTTACATATAGGGCTGTTATAGACCGCTTTCTGGTTTTGTTCGAATCGCATTTCAAGAGGAACTATCTCCATGTAAGAGATGTTGCTAAGGCATTTATCCACTGTCTGAACAATTTCAACGAGATGAAGAACGAACCCTATAATGTCGGATTGAGCGATGCAAATCTCAGCAAATGGGAACTATGCGAGGAGATAAAAAAACAGGCGCCTAATTTCTATTTTGTCGAGGCTAAGGTAGGTGAAGACCCTGACAAGAGGGATTATATTGTAAGCAACGCGAAGATTGAGTCAACAGGTTTTAGGCCTGATTTTTCCATTCAGAAAGGCATTTCTGAGCTTATTAAGGGTTATCAGATTATAAGAAGAAACCAGTATGCAAATGTTTAGGAGATAATCATGATTATCAGCAGAACACCATTTCGAATATCTTTCTTTGGAGGTGGAACAGACTATCCTGTTTGGTATCGTGACAATGGTGGGGCTGTACTGGCAACTGCTATAGATAAATACTGTTATATCTCATGCAGATATCTGCCGCCGTTTTTCGAGCATAAACATAGAATAGTTTATTCGCTCATAGAAAACGTAAAAGATATATCAGAAATCAAGCATCCTGCCGTTAAGGCAATTTTGGAGTATATGGCTGTTACAAGCGGTGTCGAGATACATCATGATGGAGATCTCCCCGCAAGGACAGGATTAGGTTCGAGTTCTTCATTTACAGTTGGCTTGTTGCATGCTATTTATGCGTTAAAAGGGATTATGCCGACAAAGATGCGTCTTGCAACAGAAGCGATTCATGTGGAACAGAATATCATTAAGGAAAATGTCGGTTCTCAGGATCAGGTTTCAGCAGCATTCGGAGGATTTAATGTAATAAGCTTTAATTCTGATAATTCTATTCAGGTAAAGCCGGTGATTATGTGTGGAGACAGATTAAATCAACTTAAAAATCACCTCATGTTTTATTTTACAGGATTTTCAAGGACGGCCTCTGAGATCGCAAAAAAACAAATAGAAGCCACTCCAAAAAAGAAAACCGAATTGTCAACAATGCACAAAATGGTTGACGAAGCAATGGCGATACTTACCAATGAACAGACGGATGTAATAGAATTCGGGAAATTATTACATGAATCATGGAAGCTAAAACGAAGCCTGACCGACAAGATATCTACTTCAGAGATTGATGGTATTTATGAAGAGGCGCGAAGGGCTGGCGCAATAGGAGGAAAACTGTTAGGTGCTGGTGGCGGAGGGTTCATGATAATTTTTGCAAAACCCGAAGTCCAGCTCCGTGTGGGGGAGAGATTGAAAGGGCTTTTACGGGTTCCTTTTGATTTCGAGAGTTCAGGCAGTCAGATTATTGTTTACCAGCCCAACGGTATACATTAAATAATTATGATCTCCAACCCTAATCTAAATCCGGAATATATAGATGTTGTTGTTCTGTGTGGCGGGCTTGGAACAAGGCTAAAGAAAGTTGTAAGTGACCGGCCAAAGGTCATGGCAGAGGTTAATAATAAACCTTTCCTTGAGATCCTTATTGATTATATAGCTGTTTTCGGATTCAGACGTTTCGTTATGTGCGTGGGATATATGAAGGAGAAAATCAGAGAGCATTTTGAAAGAAGGAAAGATGTCGAAATACTTTTTTCTGCAGAAGAAGAACTTCTTGGCACAGCAGGTGCAATAAAAAATGCTGAGAAATTCATCAGAAGCAATCCGTTCCTCGTCGTGAACGGCGATTCTTTCTGCAGGATAAATGTGAAGGGTTTCCTTGATTTTCACATTACAAAAAAGGCATATGCATCTATTGCTCTGGTATTGCCTGAAAAGGATGCAGATTATGGTGTTGTAGCAATAGGTGACGACCAGCGCATTTTAAGTTTTAATGAAAAGAGAGAGCCTGATACCGGAGGCTTTATCAATGCCGGCATGTATTTTTTTAACAGAGACATACTCAAGCTCATACCCGAAAACATTACATATTCCTTAGAATACAACCTTTTCCCTCATATCATTGATAAAGGCATCTATGGATACGTCACAGGGGAAAAACTTATTGATATAGGAACCCCTGAAAGATACAGAAAGGCAGAGGAAATCTTAAACAAAAAAATATGAAGAGAGACACAGACATTGTACTTATAAATCCAGGAGACAGGAAACAGGTTTACCAGGATTTGGGAAAAGATTATTCTGCAATTGAGCCTCCGTTCTGGATTGCTGTTATTGCAGCTTATCTGAGGAATAGCGGATTCAGGGTCTCAATTATCGATTCCAATGCAGAGAATATTACACCTGAAGAAACAGCAGAACGGGTTAAACAGATAAATCCGCTGTTATCTGCTGTAATTGTGTATGGTTCCCAGCCATCAGCATCAACACAGAACATGACAATTACAGGGAAGATATGCAAGGCGCTTAAGGGAAACACATCTTCAAAAGTCGCAATTGGAGGACTGCATCCATCTGCACTCCCCAAACAAACACTGAACGAGGAAAATGTAGATTTTGTAATCGAAGGTGAAGGACCATATACTTTGACGAGTCTTATTGAGGTATTAAGAACAGGAAAAACGGATTACTCCGCGGTTCCAGGATTGTGGCGCCTTGAGAACGGTTCTATAAAGAACAATCCCAGAGCGCCGTTGATTAAATATCTGGATAAAGTTTTGCCTGTTGCTGCATGGGACCTGCTTCCTATGAGGGTATATAAAGCCCATAACTGGCACTGTTTTGATGACATAAATAACAGAATTCCTTATGGCGCTGTATATACAAGTCTTGGCTGTCCTTATTCATGTGTCTTCTGCTGCATTAATGCTCCTTTTGGAAAACCAGGAATAAGATACAGAAGCCCTGAATTGGTTGTAAAAGAGATAGAGGTATTAGTGGAAAAAAACGGAATAAAAAACATAAAAATTGTTGATGAATTATTTGTCCTGAATGAGAAGCACTATATGACTATAGTGGATATGTTAATACGCAGGGGATACGATTTAAATATCTGGGCATATGCGAGGGTTGATACTGTAAAGACAGAGAATCTCGAGAAGATGAAAAAAGCTGGGATAAACTGGCTTGCTTTAGGAATTGAATCTGCAAACCCTGATGTCAGAGACGGCGCTTCGAAACGGATGAGAACAAGGGATATTAAAAATGTTGTCCAGACTATCCAGAATGCTGAAATAAGGGTTATTGGCAATTTTATCTTTGGACTGCCTGATGATACATTGGAGACAATGCAGGAGAATCTTGATATGGCGATAGACCTGAATTGCGAATTTGTAAATTTCTATTGCGCTATGGCGTATCCGGGCTCAAAACTTTATAATATAGCAATTAAAGAAGTCTGGGAGCTTCCAAAAGAATGGCATGGTTTTTCGCAGCATTCGTATGAGATGCTTCCACTGCCGACGAAATATATCAATGCAAAGGAAGTTCTTAAATTTCGTGACGATGCCTTCCACAAATATTTCGAAAATCCAAATTATTTAACCATGATTGAGAAAAAATTCGGGAAGCACGTTAAAGAGCATATTCAGGAGATGACAAAAACAAGATTGAAAAGGAAATTGCTTGGAAACTAAATAAAAAAGTGAATAGAGGTAGTATGAGAATACCATTTGGAACATTATCAATCCCACAAAAGTCAAAAGAACTGATTAACGAGATCCTAAATTCAAACAGGGTTTCAAGCGGCAGATATGTGAGGGAATTTGAAAAACAGTTTGCAAAACTGACAGGGACAAAAGAAGCAGTAGCATTAAGTAGCGGAACAGATGCCGATGCACTGGCGTTGGCTGTTCTGCACGATTTTGGCGCTAAGCGCGGGGATGAGATTATAGTGCCGGCATTGTCTTTTGTAGCTACAGGCAATGCAGTGCTCCATGCCGGATTTACGCCTGTTTTTGTTGATGTTGATAGGGAGACCTTAAATATCAACCCGTCAAAAATTGAAAAAGCAATAACAGAAAAGACAAGGGCCATAATGCCTGTTCATCTAATGGGCAAGCCTGCTGACATGGATAAAATCAACAAGATAGCCAGAAAATACAAACTTTATGTTATAGAGGATGCTGCTGAGGCTCATGGAGCTGAATATAAGGGAAGAAATATCGGCACGCTTGGAGATATGGCTGCGTACAGCCTTTATATAGCTCATATTATATCTACGATTGAAGGCGGCGTTGTAACTACTGACAGGGAAGATTTTGCTGAGGTCTTGAGATCGCTGAGGTCCCACGGCAGGGCTTGTAAGTGCGAAAAATGCGTGTTGAATATAAGTTCTGGCTATTGTGCAAAGAGATTTAAGTACGGAGAGGGGAATGATATAAGATTTGTTTTCGAGAGAATCGGATATTCATGCAAGATGAATGAATTAGAGGCTGCTGTTGGTCTTGGGAATCTCGAAATATATGAACAGATTCTGAAGAAGAGAAGAAGGAATCTCCTTGCTATGATGAAAAAGTTTAAGAAGTTTGAGCAGTATCTTGTGACTGTAGAAGAAGAGACAAATGAAAAAATCGGACCGCATGCATTTCCAATAATCATAAAGGAAGGCGCCCCATTCACAAGAAATCAGCTCGTGGGTTTCATCGAGAAGAAAGGGATTGATACGAGGAATCTATTCTCATCTATGCCAACACAATGTCCTGGCTTTGCATTCTTAGGATATAAATTAGGTGATTTCCCCGAGGCAGAATATATAGGGAATAACGGTATACATATAGGAGTGCATCA
>JAKALU010000025.1:0-16233 GCA_021824065.1 Nitrospirota bacterium | reverse complement strand
TCGGATATTTCATAGGTGTTGTAGAAAAATTTCTGGAATCTCACACCTGATTCAAGAACTGATTTATGAATAAGAATTCCTTAATTTATGTGGCCGGCCATACAGGACTTATTGGTTCTGCAATCGTCCGCAAATTACTAAAGGCGGGATATAAAAACCTGATATTGAAATCCCATAGAGAACTTGACCTTACAAATCAGAAAAAGACAGAGGCTTTTTTTAGAAAAAATAAGCCCGAATATCTGTTTCTTGCCGCCGCAAAGGTAGGCGGCATATTTGCCAATGATACGTATCCTGCTGATTTCATATATCAGAATATAATGATTCAGACGAATATTATTGACACGTCATACAAATATGGAGTCAGGAAGCTGCTGAATCTTGGAAGCGCGTGCATATATCCAAAATATTGCAAACAGCCTATAAAGGAAGAGTCCCTTCTCACAGGATCGATAGAACCCACGAACGAGCCTTACGCGGTTGCAAAGATAGCGGGGATAAAACTCTGCCAGTCATACAACAGACAGTTTGGCACAAATTTTATATCAGTTATCCCTGCAAATGTATATGGCATAAACGATTATTTTGATAAAGGAGGACATGTTGTTGCCGGCTTGATAAAGAAATTCTATGAGGCAAAGATAAAAGGATACGATAGTGTTACTGTCTGGGGGACAGGAAAGCCGAGAAGGGAATTCCTTTATGTAGACGATCTTGCGGATGCATGTATATTTCTCATGAAAAAATACTCAGGCAATGAGGCCATAAATGTCGGGAGAGGGAGAGACACATCAATCGCTGATCTCGCAAGAATACTCAAGAAGATAGCAGAATTCAAGGGGAAGATAATCTTTGACACATCAAAACCTGATGGCATGCCACAAAGACTGCTTGATTCCGGAAAAATCACTGCCCTTGGCTGGAGAGCTAAGACAGACATTGAAAAGGGCTTGAGGATAACATACGAGTGGTATAAAAAATCTATTGCCGGCAAATGACTATAGTTTTAGTCGGACCAAACAAGCTTGTAGTAGATGCTCGGAATGCGATGCAGGGAGTTATAGGCTCTTTGAGAAAGAAGATAATAAAGGCATAAATTAGGCTGTTTGATTCATCAGAGATGGAGCGGATGATAAGAGAATCAGCCATTCAAGACCCCGGCACCGTGATTGCATATTGCAGGTATATCAGCCTTAGATAAAATAGACACGGAAACAAATCACATCACATGCCTCATAATATGAATTCAGATAAAACCATCACCTATCAGCCTGACAATCAGATAAAAATGGGATTCCTGTCTGCATGGAAAGAAATCATCAATAGCCTCTACGGCAGCAGGGAGCTCATATGGCGGCTCTTTGTGAGGGACTTTCTTGCTAAATACAAGCAGTCACTGCTCGGTTTTGCCTGGGCTGTTCTGAATCCTTTAATAACTGTTGGAATCTTTGTATATCTCAACAAAGCAGGTTTATTCAATATAGGCAAGACACATGTGCCTTATCCTGTCTTTGCACTGGTCGGACTTTCTGTCTGGACATTGTTCGCAACAGGGCTTTCTGCCTGTAGCAATAGTATAGTAAATGCAGGCGCAATGGTGGTGAAGATCAACTTCCCAAAATCAAGCCTCGTTATCTCATCAATGGCACAGGCAGTGGTGGACTTCCTCGTCAGAATTTTTCTGGCAGTGATTGTCTTTGCAATATTCGGGGTTTTGCCGTCATGGACTGCTGTTTTTCTTCCTTTTGCAGTAATTCCATTGGTTATGCTGACTCTGGGTATAGGCTTCTTTCTCTCCCTCATTACCGGCATTTTCAGGGATATGGTCAATGTTGTGAACCTTATGACAACTTTTTTCCTGTTTCTTGTCCCTGTGCTCTATCCAGCGCCTGAATCAGGATTATTTGCTGCCATTAACAACATTAACCCTCTCAGCCATCTCATAGCTGGCTGCCGTGATATTGTGTTTTTAGGGAGGTTTGCGAGTCCTGCCGGGTTCTGGGGGTCAACTGTTTTTTCTATCCTCGTATTTCTTATGTCCCTGAGATTTTTTTATCTTGTAGAAGCAAAGATCGCTGAAAGGATATGAATGTGAGTAGTATAACGATTAAAGTTGAGAATGTTTCCAAGAAATTCTCCCGAAGTTTGAAGCATGTAATGCTCTATGGCATTCAGGATATCGGCAGGAACATGTTCGGTCTTAGTTCACGTTCAGACAGGCTCAGGATGGATGAGTTCTGGGCTTTGAATGATGTCTCGTTCGAGGTAAAAAAGGGCGAGACAGTCGGCATTATTGGTGCGAATGGTTCAGGAAAGAGCACGTTATTGAAATTGTTGAATGGCATCTTCATGCCTGACAAGGGGAGGATTGAGATAAAAGGCCGGGTGGGAGCATTAATCGAGGTCGGCGCAGGCTTTCATCCAATGCTCACAGGAAGGGAGAATATTTATGTCAATGGCGCCATCCTTGGAATGAGCAAAAAGGAGATAGACAAAAAGTTCGACGATATAGTGAAATTTGCTGACATCGGTGACTTCATAGACTCTCCTGTGAAGCATTATAGCTCCGGTATGTATGTGAGGCTGGGGTTTTCCGTTGCAGTTCACAGCGACCCTGATATTCTGCTCATTGATGAGGTGCTTGCTGTAGGGGATGCGAGCTTCCAAAATAAATGCTTCAAGAAACTTTCAGAGTTCAAGAAGGAAGGCAAAACAATAATCCTTGTCACGCATGACTTAGACGCGATTGCGAGACACTGTGACCGAGCTGTTCTTTTTGAGGGTGGAAGCATATCAAGGACAGGCGATCCAAACTCTGTGGTTAATCACTACTATAAGATAATACTTGGAGGGAATGATCTCTCATCTTATGCTGTGTCTCCAGAGGGTTCATCAATAAATTCGTCAGCAGCCGCTGGAAAACCTGAATTAGATAAGTTCTTAGAGGAAATCCCTCTAACAGATCAGTGTATTTACAGAAGAAGTTATAACAAAAATGAAGACAGATTTGGAGACAGGCGGGCTGAGATAGTGGACTATCTTATCGTTTGCAAAGATATTGTTGACCCGACAATAATTCAATCCGGCGACAAAATCGATTTATATCTAAAAATAAGTTTTCATAATTCTATTGGAAATCTTAGATATGGTTTTTTGATAAAGACAATCGACGGAGTAAAAATATATGGATGGAATACGCAGTTTGACGGTGTGTCAGTAGGTCCAGCACATGGCAGTAACATGCAGATAATAAAATTTTCCATAAAGATGAATTTGACTGGTGGAGATTTTTTTATAGATATCGGATTTGATGAGCTTATTAACAACAACCCTACCACAATAGATAAAAGAAACGATTTTATTCACCTAGTTGTTCAGGCGAAGAAGACTTTTACTGGCCTTGTAGAGCTTGAATGTTCTTATGAAGAGATTAAGGTAAAACAATTAGCCTGATTTCTCTGCTTGTTGATTGTTACACTGTGAAACTTTAACCTTAAATCGGAGGTAGACATGTATTTACCCAGAGTTAAACCATTTTTTGATGCCCCAATGGCGTCCTGGACCCCTATGCTCATTGAGCAGGGAGTTGATGGGCATCCATACAATATTGTGCGTTATGGTGATATTTACTGGGCGGTGCATTGGATCGAAGGCAGTTTTGATCCGGAAGCATTTTTCAGTGGGAATGCCATTCAGCCAATTCTTATAGGGGAGACAATAGAAGAAATCCGATACGGTTTAAAATTACTGCTACAGGAGGCTGGGCTTTGGCCTAAGCTATCTGCAAGGGGTATAGCTCTGTCTAAACATCCATTATTTGGCGCAGTTTTTCGTACCATCAATCCCTTTGTTCAGCGTATTAATAAATATCTAATGATTAAGAGATTTGGTGAACGGCGTAATGAAGCTAGTGTAATTTTTTGCATGGAAGCAAGTAACCTTTTCTATATAAAAGATGAATATCGCAAAACTTTAATAGACATAATTCCAGATTCGCCTGGATTAAAAAACTCTACTCTTCCCCTAAATAATTTGTTTGAAATGGGGGACGGGCTTCCTCTTATTATTATGTCTCCGGCACCGGCGCGAACTTGTAATTACCGATGTGAATATTGCTTTAATCACGACCATGGATTCACAAAAAATGACCTTGCCATGGACAGTTGGTCAAAAGCGGTTCTTACTGCAGTTGATCGCATTCCACGGCCATTGTATATGAGTATGGGAGCGATGGGAGAGCCGTTGGCAATAAAAAAATGGGTGGATACTGTAACTAAAGTGTTAAAACAGTCGCATGTTAAAAAAGTAGCTTTTGTGTCAAATTTAGGCATTGACCCTGTAAAGGTGATTTCTGACCTTGATCCCCCTAGGATCGGCGTTCTGGCAACCTTACACCCCTCCCAGTTTAAGGATTACGAGAAAGATTTAGCTACGTTCTTCGACAGGATAGTTCATTTAAAGAACATAGGGGTCAGCATTGCTGTTAACTATGTTTTAATCCCTGGTCAGTTAGATAGATTTTATGCTTATAGGGAAACAATCCAATCTTTAAAAGTTCCTATGATCTGTAATGTGTTGCGTGGTCCTTATCATGGAAAAGATTATCCGGAGGCTTATTCTCGCGAGGAATACGAACTGGCGAAAGCCTGCCACGATATGACCCCTTTTGTATGGGACTATCAGTCACATGAAAAGAATCCCTATGGGATTCGGTGTGTCTCTGGCAGATGGGGATTCCAGCTTGAATTTGATGGAACTGTGTACAACTGTGATTTTGCAAGACAAAGGCTTGGGTCAATATATGATGATAAGTTAATGGTCAGATCAGCGAATTGTTTTTGTACAGCTAATAGATGTGAGAGCCAGGTCATGATTGGAATGATTGAAGATGTGGTGAAGGATTACAAGATGGAAGGCAACATGCACTATTTTTTCATGAGAGCGGATAAAGGAATCCACCCCCTGTTATAAGATTAAGGAGGAGACCCTTGAAGATATGTGTTGTGGGCGGTAATGGCAATATTGGTTGCAGCGTGGTGAGTCACTTATTGAAGTTAGGACACCATGTTACATGTTATAACCGAGGCTTGAGCGGTCCTGTGCCGGACGGGGTTGAATTTATTAAGGGGAACCGGCATGATAGTGAAAAATTCGAACAGACCATTCAAGACAGAGGGTTCGACGCTGCGATTGATCTGGTTTGTTTCTCTCATGATGATGCATTGAGCAGCATTCGCGCATTTCGTGGAGTCAGTCATTTTATTTGTTGCTCATCTGTTGCTACTTATGGGCGGGAGTTTGACTCATTTCCAACCACAGAAGATCATCCATTAAGACCATGGACTGACCATAATAAGAAATACGCCATAGGCAAAGCTCAGGCTGATGAGGCCTTCCTTGAGGCATTTCGGTCGGAGGGCTTCCCTGTAACCATTATCAAGCCATCAATAACATATGGCCCTAAAATGGGGCTGATTCGGCAAATTGGAAGTGACCTTGAGTGGATTGACAGGATTCGGCAAGGGATGCCGATTGTAGTATCAGGCGATGGGACAGCACTTCATCAGTTCATGAATGTATATGACGCGGGACTGGCTTTTGCCCTGCTGGTGGGAAAAGTAAACTGTGTTGGAGAATCATACAACTTGGTTGATGAGCAGCCCACTTCATGGGAAGCATATCATCGAACAGTGATGCATGTAATCGGGCGTGAGGTTGAAATGGTAGGAATTCCGGCTTCGACATTAGCAAGGTTAATGTCCATAAAAGCAATACATCTGAGCGACATTTTTTGGCGCAACAGTTACTTTAGTGGTAGAAAATTACAGTCTGCCATTCCGGAATTTAGACCGCACATATCTCTCAAAGATGGCATTGAAGAAGTGTTGGCGGTTTTGGATAAAGAAGGCAGGATTCCAAATGTAAAAAGAGGTGGATGGGAAGATAAACTCATAAAAGCTCAAAAAAATGTCGGGCTAACCTCAAATGTGAAATCTTGGTTGAGTTTTTTTCGATCATAAATGGAATTATTATTTCGAAACAATATTCAGAATATACCAAAGGTCAGCATTGTCCTCCTTGACTGGTCTGTGCGCGAGAGTTTTCATGTCCTGCATTATCTTAATGAGCAGAGTGTCGCGAGGGAACAATATGAAATTATCTGGATAGAATATTATGATAGGAAAGCGAAAGAGATAGATGCAGGATTAAAGGAATGCGCTTCGTCAGGGAAACACCCATTCCTTGATACCTGGATTAAGATGGACATGCCGAAGGATGTCTATTACCACAAGCATCTCATGTATAACGTGGGGATTGCGGCAGGCAATGGCCGCATTATTACCTTCATGGATTCTGATGCAGTTGTCAGCCCGACATTTATAGGAGCTATCATTAATTCATTCGAAAAGAACAGCAACCAGGTTCTGCACATGGATCAGGTGCGTAATGTTAACAGGAAATATTATCCCTTTAACTATCCGTCAATTCCCGAGATAAGCAGCAAGGGCTGTATCAATATAGTAAACAATAAACCTGCCGGCTTGTTTAGTGTTCTGCCTCCAAATCCTTCTTTTATTGTAAATTACGGCGCCTGCATGTCTGCATTGCGGGATGACCTTATAGCGATAGGCGGTGCGGACGAGCATATTGATTATCTCGGTCATATCTGCGGTCCGTATGAGATGACTTTCAGGTTATTCAATACCGGCAAGAAAGTAACATGGCATCAGAACGAGTTCCTTTATCATACCTGGCATCCCGGTCAGGGCGGCGATAAAAACTACATAGGCCCGAGTGACGGCCGCAATGTCTCAACAACAGCACTCGATGTAAGAAGAACGGGCCGTATTCTCCCTCTTGTTGAAAATCAGGCCATTAAAGCCATGAGGCTTGGACAGGACAACGAGAACTCAATATCTCTGCTGGAACTATCCGTATCAAAATCAGAATCCGGAAAGTGGGCGGTTGACAAACTTAAGGCTAAGTCTGTTAATAATTCTGAATTAACGCAAAAAGGTTCCGCTAACAGGGACATTTTTTCCCGCTCAAAGAAATTTGTACGGTTTTGGCTTCTGAGGACAAAACTTTCCTATGTCGCATATAAGATTTTTTTGAGACAATTTTATAAAGCCCTTTTGTATATTTTAAAAGCCAACAAGGAATCACCGGAAACTAACAGGAATATATGGCATTTGCCGCGTGAGGTTTATCGGATACGAAGACTGCTGTTAAAATTTAATGACTATGTTATGTGGAGATGCAGTAAACAAATGACCGAATTATCCAGCCGCGGGATTAAGGAAGTTGCAGTTTTTGGAGCAGGAGATATCGCAGAAATATTGGATTGCATTGGAAAAATATTGCATGTAACAGCTGATGCTCATATTGGAATAGGTTCGATTTATGATGAAAGAAAAAAGGGGAGATTATCAGGAATAGATATTTTTCCTGTGGAGAGTCTGAAGGATTATAAGGGAAAGGTGATTGTCCCATTGTTTGATTTTTTTGAAGATGAAAACTTAGATAAAGTCAAAAACATAAGTATAGACATTGATCAAATAGTTATATTGTGGTAAGGATAACCTGATTCCGCACTAAGCTTTATTCTGTAATAAATGGACATTGTTAGTTCAAATCTAAAGAAATTCCATATTTAATGCTAAAAGCAGGGTATGTTTTAAAGGAGAAAACACATGGATTTAAGACCGTTTATAACTAAACCGAAGCAAATCGAAAAGGCGAAAGAGTTAGTCATTCGCGGACTGCTTAATTATCAGCCTTTTATATTTTCAGATGACCTTGAGACTGGGGCAGGGTATGAATTTATGCATGGTGAGTTCGGTGGTTTAGTGTATTGGCCGGCAGTCGATAAAAAGCATTTGCTGGTTCCTGAAGTTAAAAGGTTTTTTATTAAAGAGGAAAATAAGGGACAATTTACAGCGGCTAATGCCAGATTGCGTGTAATGTATGACAGCTTTGTTGACGAGATATGCAAAAAGGTCGGAAGCGTCTCTAAGACAACATTTGCTGATATAGGGTGCAACTCATGATATTTCCCGGTCAGTTTCTCTCTGCAGGGTGCAAAAGAGGCAGTTGGTTTCGATCGGGTAGACTACGGCAAAAATTTCAAATTGCTCAATGAGATTCTTGGGGCAAAGGCTAAATTTATTAACCGGCCCTATGATGGCAGAACCCAAGCCATTCCTAAATGTAAATCCTATGATGTTGTTACCTCGATAGCTGTGCTTTGCCATTTAAGCGATCCCCTGCAACATCTTGGTTTCCTGGGTTCTATTGCACGCAAGGCTATATTTATCTGGGCACCTGTCACTGACGATGATGATTACTGTATTAGATTTGGCGAGCCTAACAAATATTATAAATCTGACCAATTCCCATTATGCTTCGATAATTTAACGAGACCTTCGGCAAAACTTCTACGAAAATCATTAGAGCTGATGGGATTTACAAAAATTTATGAGATTCCTAATCAGGAGAATGGGATGCCTGACAGTTTCTACAATGTCCATAAGGCTATTCTTGCCATTCGTCCCTGACTTATGAAAGTCATAAGAAGAATCAAAAGAATTATCAGAGGCAATGTCAGGACGGATGTCCTGGAAAATGCTGACCCCAAAAAATGGAGAGAGCATCTGTTCGGCCTTACGCCTGAAAGGTGGAATTCTTTGTCAGGCAAGGCATTCTGGATTACAGGGGCTGGAACCGGTTATGGAAGGAGCATCTCATGCGCTCTCGCAGCAGCAGGCGCAAAGGTGTTTTTTACAGGAAGAAGGAAGGCAAAAATTCAGGAGAGCATTGAAGAGATAAAGTCGTTTGGGATTTCCGCTGAGAATTGTTTTATTGTTGATGCTGATATTACAGACCCGGAGCAGGTAAGGTCTGCATGCGGCAGGGTGATGAGCCATTGCGGATCTCTTAGCGGGCTTGTAAACAATGCTGCGCTTTCAGAAAAACTGTCCAAGCCCTTTCAGGAAGGTTCACTTGGCTACTGGAACAGGATGATGGCCACAAACGTGACCGCACCATTTTTTTTAACAAAGGCTGCTTTCCCTCATATGATGAAGAGCGGCCATGTGAGAGTCTTATTTATTTCCTCAGGGGCCGGCTGGGCATCAACGCCAGGGTTCGGCATCTATAATGTTTCCAAGGCTGCCTTAAACAGCCTTGCACAATCCATGGCCAAAGAATATGCTGACCATTATCCTGATGCAGATATCCAGATGAATGTTGTCTCGCCTGGCGAGGCAAGGACAGAGATGAACCAGGGCTCGGATATAAGCCCTTATTCAATAGCAAGCATCGCCCTTCTTCTCTTGTCGCATCCAAAAAACGGGCCGAACGGAAAGTTTTTTGCGAGGGACGGAGCTCACCTCGAGTTTTGTCATACAAAACCCTACGGAAGACCTCTGAGTTAGCTTAATATTTTTCACTTCTATGATGGCGTGTAAATGAATTCATTAATTATCTGGCTGAAGGAGTCTGATTTCCCATTGATAAGATGGATGAGGATTGTTTACAGGAAGGTTTATTTCTTTCTGGCGAGGCATAACAGGAGAAAAAGAAATATCTACCCGATTGCTATTCCTCCTCTTAAAATTGAACCAGGCCTTGATTTCCTTCTGCTCCAGCTTCCTTCAAGATATAATCCGTTGCTGCCGAACGGGATAGGATACATTCATAACATTCTGAAGAAATCCGGGATAAGGTTTCAGATACTTGATGCAAACATCATTTTCTATCACAGATACCATTCAATAAGGATATTGGATAAGATCGATTCTATGGTCGGGTCAGACGGGTATGTTATGAAGGAGGACCCATGGGATGTTGCAAATACTGCCGAGTGGGATAAGCCTGAAGTCATAGAGTATTTTGGGCCGCAGGTTGAGGAGATCCTTCAGGGCATAGCAGCCAGCCGGCCAAAGGCAATAGGTCTTTCGATTCATGAGAGCAACAGGAAACTCTCTATTGAGTTTATTAAGGCTTTGCGAAAGATATCGCCGGAGACCATTATTGTTGTTGGCGGTTATGATTGTGTCTATCATGATATCGGGCCAAGGATAATCCCTGATTTTGACTACATGGTTATTGGCGAGGCAGAGCTGACTCTTGAGCCATTGATTAAGGCATTGGCAAAGGGTGAAAGGCCTAAAGATATGATGGGAGTTGTTTCGCGTTTTGATTCCCCGGGCAGGGAATGGATAGTCCCACCCTTATTGGAAGACCTTGACTCAATTGGTTTCCCCATGTATGAATGGACAGACCTGTCGCTCTACAGGACCTATGACGGAGGCTTCTTGATGCCGATTACTGCTTCGCGTGGATGCCACTGGAGCAGATGCCGTTTCTGCGGTGAGTGTTTCCCTTTCAGAAAAAGGTCGCCGGAGAAGGTTGTTGATGAAATTGAATTCATGGTTTCTAAAGGAGCTAAGGTATTTCACTTCAATGAGAGCGATGTTAACGGCGACCCTCAGAATCTGCATGACATATGCTCTGAGATAATAAGACGGCGTTTGAGGGTTCATCTTGTTGGTCAATTGCGGATTGATAGGAGGAATTCCCTGGAATATTTTGAACATCTTGCAAAGGCAGGGTTTGCATATCTGCGTTTCGGAGTGGACGGTTGGTCTGACAATGCTCTCCGCCTGCAAAGAAAAGGTTATAACATGAATATGGTCTTTCAGAACCTGCGCGACTGCCATAAAGCCGATATTTACACTACAGTAAATATGGTTATAGGTGTCCCGGGTGAGACAGAGGATGACGTTGATGAGATGATAGTGAACATAGTTAAATGCAGAAAATATGTCAGCCGTATAGAATCATTCAATACACTTCTTCTTTTTACGAGCAGCGAGTACGGCAGGAATCCAGAGCAGTACAGGATTCGTTTTCGAGGCGACAAGGACGAGATTTACAGGGATAATCCTCAGTGCATACCAAGTGATCTCTGGTACAGCGAAGACCCGTACATAGACAAGGAAATCAGGATGAGGCGTATGAATAAAATTCTTTCCGGGCTTTATAACAAGGGTATTGAGATTGGTTCCTTTGCTTCTGTGGTGGTCGAGAACCTCAAGAAGGGCAAGGAGCAGGGGGTTCAAAGAGGTTAATTCTTATTGCCGCACAGCTAAACAAAGGAATGAGCTCCCCGGAGTATGATGATGCATGAAGTTATTAAGTCTATAACTATAAAGAAATTATTCAAAGGCCTAAAAATGATGAGAGACATGGGCGTAAGAAATTTTCTGAGAAGAGTCTATGGGATGTTTTATTCGACTCAGAAGGGATGTATATATCCGATTTCTCTCTCAGAGTTCGAAATCCGCCCTGACCTTAACTTTCTTCTATTGGAGCTTCCCCCCCGTTATGTGCCGATGATGCCTAACGGGATAGGATATGTTCATAACATTCTAAAAAATGTGGAATCAGTTTTCAGGTGCTGGATGCCAATATCATCTGTTATCACAGGTTCCACTCTGATAGAATCCTCAATAAAATAAACCCTGTTGTTACTCCTGATGGCTATGTTATGAAAGAAGACCCCTGGGATAACACTAACACTGCTGAGTGGGAGCGTCAGGAAGTCATAGGATATTTCCTGCTTGAGCTCGAAGAACTTATTCAGGATATTGTGGTTAAGAAACCAAAGGCAGTTGGTGTTTCTGTGCATGGAAGTAACAGGACTCTTGCAAAGGCTTTTGTCAAGGAACTGCGCTCACGTATGCCAGAAATAACCATTGTTGTAGGGGGTTATGACTGCGTCTATTACGAGATAGGACCGTATCTTTTCCCTGATTTTGACTATATGGTAATAGGAGAAGCTGAAATGACGCTTGAGCCTCTTGTAAAGGCTTTAGCAATAAATGAAAAACCTAAGGACCTTACAGGAATCGTTTCCCCATACGATTCCCCTGACCGGAAATGGGTTGTGCCGCCATTGTTAGAAGACCTAGACTCAATTGATTTTCCAAAATATGAGTGGACTAACCTTATGCTTTACCGAACTTATAACAATAACCACTTTGTCCCTGTTGCAGCGAGCCGTGGTTGCAGATGGAGCAGGTGCAGGTTCTGTGCAGAGTGTTTTCCGTTCAGAAAAAGGTCGCCCCAGAAAGTGACAGATGAGATTGAATTTATGGTTTCGAAAGGTTTCTACAAGTTCCATTTCAATGAGAGCGATGTCAACGGAGATCCAAAGAATTTATATGACATATGCTCTGAGATAATCAGGAAGGGCTTGAAGGTTAGTCTTATGGGACAATTACGAATTGATAAACGGAACACCCGGGAATATTTTGAACATCTCGCCAGAACTGGGTTCGTTCATCTGCGCTTTGGAGTTGACGGCTGGTCTGACAACGTGCTTCGTCTCCAGAGAAAAGGATATACCATGAAACTTGTGTTAGAAAATCTACGCAACTGCTATAAGGCTGGAATTGTTGTTACAGTAAATATGGTGCTCGGCGTTCCCGGTGAAACAGAGGATGACGTAAGTGAAATGATAGAAAACTTGGTGCAGTGCAAGGACTATATCGCTATCGAAGGGATAAATACTTTGATCCTGGCTGCAGGAAGCGAATATTACAAGCATCCTGATGAGTATAAAATCCGTTTCAGAGGAGATAAGGACGAGATATACAGAAATCACCCTTATTATATCCCAACAGAACTCTGGTACAGTGAAGATCCTTATATTGATCAGGAAGTGAGAATCAAACGGCTTGATAAAATCTGTACGAAACTTTACGAGCAAAAGGTTGATATCGGATCTTTTGCAGCCCGTGTTGTGGAGAACCTCAAGAATAATGAGAAGACAATATCCTAATGCCCATGGAAATATTGTTCGAAAATAAATTTGCCCAGCAGCCTCTTGTCAGCATTGTTCTGCTCGATTGGTCTGTGCGCGAGAGCTACCACGTATTGCACTACCTGAATAAACAGACAGTTCCAAGGGAGAAGTATGAGATAATCTGGATTGAGTACTATGACAGAAAACCAAAAGAGATAGAGTCGAAGCTTATGGAATGTTCTGCTTCCGGAAAACAGCCAGTCCTTGATACATGGATAGTGTTGGATCTGCCGGAAGATGTTTATTATCATAAGCATCTTATGTATAACGTCGGGATTGTAGCAGGTAGGGGGAAAATTGTCACATTTATGGATTCAGATGCAATGGTAACACCGACTTTCATTGAGTCAATAATCAAGTCCTTTGAAGAGAACAGCAATATTGTCCTTCATATAGATGAGGTCAGAAATGTTAACAGAAAATTCTATCCCTTCAACTATCCTTCTATCAAGGAAGTCATGGAAGAAGGATGCATAAACTTCAGAGACGGAAAGACATTCGGTTTACTCGATAAGAAAGATCCCATACATTCATTGAATTATGGCGCATGCATGTGCGCCTTGCGCGCGGATTTGATATCCATAGGAGGCGCTGATGAACATATGGATTATTTAGGTCATATCTGCGGTCCTTATGAGATTACATTCAGGCTTGTAAATGCGGGGAAGAAGGAGGTCTGGCATCAGGAGGAGCTTCTTTATCATACCTGGCATCCCGGCGCTGCTGGTGTTGAGAATTATTGTGGCCCGCATGATGGCTTCAATATGTCTGCGACTGCCTTGAAAGTCATAAACTCTGGGAGGATTTTGCCGCTTGATGAAAATCCCGCTATCAAAAAACTCAGACTAAGTGAAAATAGCGACAGAAAGAATTTATTGCTTCAGACGATAGATGCAAACAAGGTGAAAGACTGGACTATTGAAAGAGCAAAAGAGGAGAACAGGTATTTTTCAGATACTTTGATAAAGTTGAAAAAAAATCCGCTGAGCGCTCTGCATGTTGCATCATCTTTTATAAAGATTTTAGCGAGGCAGTTTTTTGCCCATGTGTCCGGTTTTATGAAAAAACCGAAATCGTTCAGGGAGATACTGAAGGTCGGGCATTATACCTATGCGTTTCTGCGTAGCAGAAGCAAGAATAACAAGTATATATTGGAGAGCTGTGAAAAGATTCTCAGGGAACTTGCACTCAACAATATTGGGGAATTTGTAATTTATGGCACAGGAGATGTAGCGAAGGTAATGCACCGTTTGACTGAAAATTCACCGATAAAAATTGCAGGCGTCTACGATGACGGCAATCAGAACGGCAGGAAGTTTTCCGGTATGGATATTATGCCTCTTGAGGCATTAAAGACTTATGATGGAAAGATAGTGATTGCAGAACCGGATGAGATTAAAGGCAGAATCGAAAAACTGCTTCAGATAGGCATAGAGAGAAACAGGATTATCCCTCTTTTTTAATAATTTCTGATTTAGTATAAGGTCGATATGAATCATGCAGATAAATAATGTCTTAACCCTTGCCCATCTCCACCGGCTCCACATAAAGCACAACCGCATATTCAAGGACTGGTGCGAAGGGATACGTGTAAACAGCGGCGATTATCACTTCATAGACTATGTTGGCCTGTATTCCGATATAGGCAAAAAGGCTTTTGAGAAGCAGGTGGAGAGGTACATTGAGGAAAAGAAGATCGACTGTGTTTTTATAGCATTCTATTCAGGGGATTTAACCCTCGATATAAATTTTCTTGAGAGGCTTTCAGAGAAGGTATTCCTTGTCATGGGCTTCTTTGACACAGAGCATTTTTTCGAGGCTGTCGACAGGTATTATGCCCAGGCAGCAGACCTCGTGCTTCTGCCTGATTACCTGTCAAAGTTCAAGTATGAACTTCTAAATATAAATGCATTATGCACTTTCTCTCTGTTCGACAAGGAATATTACAGAAAGCTGGATGCAAAAGACAAAAGCATAGATGTCTCGTTTGTCGGAGATATGGCAAAGGGCAACAGGAGGGAATATATCGGTTATCTTTCTGAAAACAGCATTCCTGTAAAATGCTATGGACATAATACAGAGAACGGGCCTTTAGATTTTGAGAAGATGATAGATGTATTCAACAGAAGTAAAATAAATATCAATTTCACGGGTGCTGTCGACAACAGTTCCCTGATACTGGGGTCAGGGATAAACAACAGGGTAAAACAGAGTAAGGGAAGGCCTGTTGAGATAGCGCTCTGCGGCGGGTTTGTTCTCACGGAATATGCGCCCGGGATAGAAAATATGTTTGAAATAGGCAAAGAGATGGATGTGTTTTATTCAGCTGAAGAACTCGCTGAAAAAATAAGATACTATCTCAGGAACGAATCAGAGAGGGAAGATATTGAGCGAAGAGGCTACGAGAGGGCGCTGAGGGATTATGAAATAAGGGCAGGGTTTTCAAAGGTTTTCGATGTTATCAGAAAGTCAAAGAAAGAAAAACATGAAATCTTTATTGATGACGATTTTATAAGGAATTACACGAGCTGTAGGTTTTATTACATTGCAAAGTTTCTAACCAGCTTAAAACTTACGAACCTCCTTGAAGAAATAAAGGCTGTCTTCAGATACAGGAAGATAAGCCTTTCAAAAGCATACAGGTATTTCCTGAAAGCCATTCTTGAGAGGATATTTGTATTTATGGATGAGCACCCAGATATGAGGAATTACCTCAGGAAATTTATAAGGATTAAAGTAAGGTTTTAGTGTGTTGTTCCAGAAATAACATTGCTTGAGTTGTTATTGCGAGTCCTTCTCTTGTCATTCTGAGGTCAATCCGACCGAAGAATCTCGTCTTGAGATTGCTTCTCCGCCAGAGGCGGATCGCAATGACAGTGTATAGATCTGATGGAATAATGAACTTGTCTCCAAGGAAAGAAAACAATGATTCTGTGTCCTGCATGCAGCAATGAGATTGCTGATGATAATTATATAAGGGTTTTCCGGTCTTCTTACGGCAAGACAACCCATAAGTTATATCACTGCCGAACCTGCGATCTTGAGTTCTGGCACCCCCGGGATATCGAAAGAGAATATTATGAAGGGGAACACTGTGAGGGATATGTTGAACTGCATTCAGGCGACAGGAAAATGCCTGAATGGTGCAAGCCCTTTTTTGAGAGGTTTCATCTTCGAAGTGGAAGACTTCTCGATATAGGATGCGGTGACGGGACTTTTCTTAAAGCCGCTGAGAGAAATGGCTATGAAGTATGGGGAGTGGACTTTGACAGAAAAAGCATTGAAACAGCCCGAAACAAGAACAGATTGAACAATGTGTATGCAATTTCTCTTGAGGAATTTATAACCTTTGCTTCTGA
>JAKALU010000024.1:14232-24094 GCA_021824065.1 Nitrospirota bacterium | reverse complement strand
TCGTAGAAGGAGCGCTGTCACTTCAGAGGTAGAATAATCTCATGGATTGATAATGTGAGTTTTTACAAGAATGAAATTAAGTAAAAAACTTTTTTAGAGTTGCGTTATGAGAAAGCTGTTTTTATTATTCCTGATATCACTGATTTCCGCATCCTGCGCACCAACGCAAGAGATAAAAAAAGACATGCCTGAAGCAGTATCTGTTTCTGAAGAAGAACTTCCAAGAATCGTTGCAGTTATACCTTTTCAAAATGAAACAGAAGAAAGGGGCATAGCAAATCAGGTCAGAAAGGTATTTTACAATCATTTCAGCTCCAAACCATATAGAGATGTGGAGCCTTTAATCGTTGATGAAAAGATAGTCCATCTCGAAAAATCTACTGGCAAGACCATCCTTGAATTAAAACCTGCTGATATATGTCAGTCAATGGGCTGCGATGGATTAATATACGGCAAGATCACTGACTACAAGAAGCTCTATGCAGCAGTCTATTCTCAACTCGGGGTGGAGGCTGAGGTATGGATGATAAATACAAAGACAGGTAAAGAGGTCTTCAGGATAAAGGATTCTGTAAGATATCATGAAGGTAGTGTCCCTATGTCTCCGTTAGGATTAGTAATGACTGCGGTATCCACAGCAATGAACCTCAGAGAGATTCAACAGGTTAGATTAGTAAATGAGCTATGTTATAAATTCAACGAGAAGATTCTGTCCCCGAAAGGGCTGACAAAAGAAGACAGGCCATTGATTAAAGAAGTTTTAACTAATGTGAACGAAGGTCCATTTAACAAAGGCAAAGTAATAAGAGTTGGATTAGAAGGCGAGCCCGGCGCAGTCGCAATGTTTGACATTGGAAATTTTAAAAAAGACGTTTTGATGAAAGAGACAAAACCGGGAATCTATATAGGTGAGTATCTTGTAATGCCAGGGGACAATGTAACTGACATGCCTGTTATCGTGTATCTGAAAAGACCCGGAGGGCTTGAGAGCCAATGGATCGATGTCAGCGGTTTTGTGACGATTGACACAACACCACCTCCTCCAATAAAGGGGCTCAAAGCAAAGGGGTTCCATGACCGGATAGAAATTTCATGGGAGATATTGAAAAATATTCCTGATTTAAAAGGATATGCAGTTTTAAGAAGCGAACAACCATTAAGCGGTTACATTGAAGTTACAAAAGTAGAACTCACCACTTTTGAGGATAAAACAGTAAAACCTGACACTGTTTACTATTACAAGGTCATGGCCTTTGACCAGACCGGCAATGAATCAGAAGTCCATGACCCTGTCAAGGCATCTCTAATCTCAAAAGAGCCTGTAATTCTTTCCGGTGAACTCCAGAAAGACACTGTTCTTTCTGGGATGTATGTCGTAAAAGGAGATTTGATAGTGCCAAAAGGCTTGGCGCTCACTTTAGAGTCTGAGACACGGATGGTGTTCGATGAAAATATATCACTTCTTGTTTATGGAAAAATAATTGTTAATGCAAAGGAATCTCCTGTTGAATTCATACCTTCAGGAGAGAAGGGGTGGAAGGGTATAACTGTTGATTCCGGCAGTATTGCAGTGAGCGGTTTCCGCATAAAGGGTGCTGCAACTTCAATGCTCCTGCAAAATACAGAAGGCACAATAGAGAATGGTGTGATAACAGACAGCAATACTGGCATCTCAATCTCAGGCACACCGTCTGTTACAGTCAAAAACTCAACTGTTTCAGGCAACAAGACAGGCTTTGAACTCCAGAAGACAGACGCCAAGGTTGTTCAGAGTAACATCTTCCAGAATGCAGTCGGCATCCTTATCAAAGACTTTTCAGGTGAGATTAAAGACAACAACATCTTTGACAATGAGAGGAACATCACATCCGAACCCGGTGCCAAGATTGGTGCAAATTATTTTGGCCCCATTAACATAGATGAGATGAAAATCAGCGGGGTTAGCATAACAAAGATATACGACAATAAGGTGCCTGATGGAAAGATTGTAGATGCAGTATCTAATCCTTACGCTGTGTTAAGCCATGAAGAACGTCAGAGAAAGGCAGCAGAAATTCTTGTCGAGGCAGGTAATTATTTCAGACAGAGGAATTACGGAAAGGCAGTTACGCTTTTTGAAGAGGCTTTGAAGGCATTTCCAACTGTCGAGACATATTATTACATCGCTCTCAGCTATCAGGAGATGAAAGAGGATGAAAATGCCCTCAAATATCTAAAAGATGGTGTTGAAAAGTTCCCGAAAGATTCCGCATTGCAGAGATCGCTTGGTATGATGTATTACCAGAGAGGAAACGAGCCAGAGGCAAAAAAAGTATTTGAAGAAGTCCTGAGATTAAATCCTGAAGACAGGCAGGTTAAATTTCTGCTTGAGAGAATGAGGAAGTAAAATATCCTTTACCCTGTCATAGCAATAACCTCGTCATACGTTGTAATCCCTTGCAACATTTTCCTTACGGCTACTCGCCTCAGATTAACCATGCCATCGGCTTTAGCTAAGTCGTAGAGAGTGCTCAGTTCTACTTTATCAGAAAGCGAGGCACGCACCTTATCTGAAAATTCCATAATCTCAAATATAGCAGTCCTGCCCCTGTAGCCCGTGCCTCTGCATTCAACACATCCCTCACCATAGTTTACCTTAATAGGCTTCTTGACAAGTTGTAGATGTTCGATCTCTTCTTCAGTAAGTTTTCTTTCTTTTTTACAATGCGGGCATATCTTCCTTACCAGTCTCTGAGCAACAATACCAATTATTGTTGATGATATAAGGAAAGAAGGTACCCCGAGGTCAAGAAGTCTGATTATAGATGAAGGAGCATCATTTGTATGAAGCGTTGAAAGGACAAGATGGCCTGTAAGGGCAGATTGCACTGCATTTTCTGCAGTCTCTTTGTCTCTTATTTCCCCGACCATTATTATGTCAGGATCCTGACGGAGTATATTCCTTAAAATAGTGGCAAAAGTTACCCCGATGGCAGGTTGTATCCCGATCTGATTGAATTCCTCTATAACCATCTCTATCGGATCCTCTATACTAACTATATTCACCTCTGGAGAAGATAGCGCCTTAAGGGAAGAATAAAGAGTGGTTGTCTTACCGCTGCCAGTCGGCCCTGTGACAAGTATAATCCCGTTGGGTCTTCTGATAAAGGCATTGTAAAGCTGATACTCTCTGGGATAGAAACCAAGATGGTCAAGATCTTGCAAGAGGACCTCCGGGTCAAATATTCTTATGACTATCTTTTCGCCAAAGGCTACCGGGAGGGCGGATACCCTTAGTTCTATCTCTTTCCCCTTATATTGCGTCTTTATTCTGCCATCTTGTGGCCTTCTTTTCTCAGTGATATCCATTCTCGATAGCATTTTTATTCTGGATACCAATGGCGGGTGTATGGATTTAGGGATTGTGTGTATATAATGCAAAACGCCATCAATCCGTAACCTCACAAAGGATTTCTCTCTCTTGGGTTCAATATGTATGTCGCTTGCCCGCTGGTCAAATGCATAATGAAGGAGGAGTTCTACTGCATTTACAATATGCTGATCCGTTGCCTCAATTTCTCCATGTCCTCTAAGCTTGAAATACTGTTCGAGATTGCTTAATTCTATACTGGTGGGTATTTCAGCTTCTGCTGCTGCTACCGATGCCCGAAAACCAAAAAATTCTCTTACAATCTTTATAATGTCGTTCTTCGAACTGAGAACGAGTTTTATCTTCATCTTCTTTGTGTGTTGTAGACTCTCAATCGCTTCTAAGTTAAAAGGGTCTGCCACTGCCACCGTCACAACTCCATCTTTCTCATCAATGGGGACAATAATGTGTCTCAAGGCAAAAGGGCGAGGCACATGTGCAGTAACTACGTCCAATTTTAGCTTTAACGGATCGATCTTTACATAGGGCAGCTTTACCTCAGCAGCAATGGCCTCTGTTATGGCATCTTCGGACAGAATAGTATTATTCTTTCCGGGTATCTCGACGTTAAAAGAGGAAATAACTTCTGCCGGTGAAACTATATAGGGTTGCAGTCTCCTGGAAAAAAGAGGCTCCTGATACTTCTGTAGCTTTGCCTTCTGAGCATTGCCTTTTACAATGATTTCCTCGTACTGCTCCCTGGATAAGAGCCCCCTTTTCAGAAGTAGCTGGGCTACAAATTCTATTGTAAGAAGTTTCTTTTGTACCATAAATATTATATATTCCTTATCAGTGGTTTGTTATTAGTATACAATATCTGATAATTAATGATGTTCTCATAAATTTAAAATCTGTTTATAAATTGTGCTAAAATGGATGCATAGTCGAAGGTAAACGTTTTATGCCAAATCTTTAGCGGACATTAGTGATTCTAATTGATATTATGAGAGATATTTGAAGGGCTCTATCAATGAAGGTAAGGGTAATAGGAGAGGGCGCCCTCGCTACAATCGAATACCTTTATGAACTTTTCAGTTTGCTGTTTACCGCATTCAGAAACCTCCATTTTCTAAAGATAAGTCCTGTGTGCACTGTTTTTTTCAGGCAGCTATACTTTGGAGGGGTTGAAACATTCGGCAAGATAGTTGTTATAGGCCTGTTAATAGGCATTGTCATAATAACCCAGATTGCAAACCTGATCGGCCTCGGGAGTGCGGTACTTACAGGCAAAATCCTGATATGGGTTGTGGTCAGGGAATTGGGGCCTTTGTTGGCAGCAATAATAATAATTGCAAGAAGTGTTACTGCCATATCTGCTGAACTCGGGGCAATGAATGTAGAAGGTGAAATAGAGAGCATTGAGATAATGGGCATAGACCCAGCTCGCTATTTGATAATGCCAAGGGTTTTTGCCCTCACGTTGTCTGCAATAGCGCTCACCTTTTATTTTGAATTTGCAGCTATACTGGGAGGCATAACAGTTACATCATTCTTCTGGGGTGTCCCATTTGAAGAGTACACAAAAGGGATGCTCTCCTCGCTTAGTATTACCGAATTATTCGCATCTCTCGTAAAAAGCCTTTTATTCGGTCTGGCAATTGCTGCGGTAAGCTGTTCTCAAGGGCTTAAGGTTAGCAAGAGCATAACCCGGATACCTCAGGCAATTACAAAGGCTACTATTCAAAGCTTATTCCTTGTCTTTATCTTTGATGGTATAATAACTTTTATAATTTTCGTATGATGAAATTTGAATGTGCAACCCTGAAAGGGCTCTTGGAATGCGCCTCCTTTAACATCTTAGAAGGCAATCTTTATGTAGTTGTAACAGAGACAGATTTTGAAAAAAATCTTCTTCTGAAGGTGCTTACTGTGTTGACAAGACTTGATTCAGGCAAGGTCTTTATTTTCGACAGAGATGTATCGTCTATTTCGTACTCTGAACTCAACGGGATAAGGAAAAGGATGGGTGTTGTCCTGAATAACGGAGGGCTGGTGAGTAATCTCAAGGTATGGGAAAACTTGATGCTGCCTTTATCCTATCACGCATCACGGAACCAGGAGTCAACGACCTTATCAAATAAAAATCTGGAAGATAAAATGATAAATATCTTGAGCAGAATAGGTTATTCGGATGATCTGAGTGTGCTTCCCGGTCCATTACCAACTTATAAAAAAAGACTTATAGGGCTTGCGAGGGCAATGCTTATGGAGCCTGACCTGATGATATATGAATCTGTTTTTGCCGGGTTAAGCCCTGATGTCAGAGACAGGGTGCTTGAAGCTGTCAATGTGTTCCATCGAGAGAAAAAGGGAAGGGCGTCGCTGTTTCTTGATTCGAGGGAGAGTTTTATTGACGACGTCAAGGCCGAAAGCGTCTACATGTTGAAGAAGGGAAGATTTTATGAAAGAAGTTGACCCGAGATTCATTAATCTGAAGAAAAAGGTGGGGTTATTTTTTTCAGTAGCACTAATAGGTATCATCACCGCACTGATCTTTCTTGGGATAGAGCGGGGCACTTTTATACCTAAATATAGGATCTATTTTATTGTTAAAAAGGGCACAGGACTTTTTGAGGGCATGCCGGTCAAGCTGTCTGGCTTTAAGATAGGCAAAATAGAAGCCCTTTCTCTCGATGAAAATGCAAGAGTAAAGGTAAGTCTTCTTGTAAATAAAAAATATCAGAAATGGATAAGACAGGACTCGAAGGCAATGCTTACCAAAGAAGGATTAATAGGAGAGAGTGTCATAGATGTTACTGTAGGCTCCTTGGATAAGCCTGTTATAGAAGATGGATATACAATCCATTATGAAAAGACAAAGGGGCTTGATGAGATTGTTGAGGATGTAAAGCCATTGCTAAGCGAAATAAAAAATGTAGCACGTTATATAAACGACCCTCAGGGGGATATAAAGCAAACCTTCGGTAACCTTAAAACACTATCTTCCGAACTTCGCATAACAAGAGAGAACATTAATAAACTGTTAAAAAATACAGATGCCAATATATCGAAAATTGCATCTGATATTTCGAAAACTGCTAAGGATATTGATTCTCTGGCGGGTAACATAGATAAAACCGTATCAGACGTTGACAGGAAGATAAACCCGGTAATGGATAAGCTCAGCAAAACAATGGATAACACAGAAAAGGCAACAGCAATACTTAAGGATACAGTTGAGAAATCCGCTACAAAAGTACCAACGATATTAGACAAAGGTGAAGACGCACTCGGCGATACAAATGAGGTAGTAAAATCTTTAAAACAGGTGTGGCCTATTCGTTTATTTATTGAAGAGCCGAAGGATAGCCTTCTCCACGGTGATAGCTATGAGTAAAACCAGACAACAGAACACAGAACACAGAACACAGACTTTATTTGTCTGTATTCTGTGCTCTGTATTCTGTGCTCTGTTTATTGGTTGCGGTGGACCAGCAGTTCCAACTCTTTCATCAATCCGCACCAAGGCAATTGAATATAACCAGAACGGTATGGAAGCTGCAGAAAAGGGTGATTATGAAAAGGCACTGGGCTATTATATGGAAGCTCTGAAGATAAATCAGTCAATTGAACATTCAGAAGGAACCGCTATAAACCTTATAAACATAGCAGTAATCTATCAGAAAAAAAATAATATCTCTAAGGCACATGAGCTTATAGATATGGTCTTTTCTATTCCGGACATTAGTGACAATATAAAATCAGAGGCAGCATTTGAAAAGGCAAGACTCTATCTAAAAGAAAAGGATTTTTCAAAAACCAAGGAATGGATTAACAGGTCATTATCTCTGAATAAAGGGATAAGAGAGGGGAGTAGATGGAACCTCATGGGGAGGACAGTTCTCATGGAAGGCAAATATGACGAAGCCATTGCTGCTGCAAATTTTGCACTTAAACTCAACAGGGAAAACAAACAGAGAATAGAGGAGGCAAATTCTTTAAGACTAATGGCAGAAATAAATGCACAAAAAGGTTATTATGGAGAATCCAGAGAGTTTTATATGAATGCTTTGGAGATCGATAAAGAATCCGGAGATGGTAAAAAGATATCCATGACTCTTAGAGGCCTCGGAGAACTTGCTTTAAAGCATGGTCACCTGCAGGATGCTGTAAATTTCTATATGAGGGCATATAATGTCAGCAGCCATGCTGATGATATAGAAGGAGCGCTAAAGGCTATTGAATCTTTAGCAGATGTATATAAAAAATCAGGCGATGAAAAAAATGCAGAGGAAATCTTAAAAAAGAAAACAGACTTAGAGAGACAGAGACCCGCTGAGGCGGGAAAGAAATAGATGCCAGATGAAATTCGATATTATTACAATCTTTCCAGAAATCTTTAATTCCTATCTAAATGAGAGCATCCTGAAAAGGGCGATCGAAAAAAAGATTATCGAAGTAAAAGTTTATAACCTGAGAGATTTTACAACAGACAAACACAGAACCGTTGATGATTATCCTTATGGCGGCGGTGCAGGAATGGTAATGAAACCCGAACCATTTTTCAAAGCAATAGAAACTATAAAGGCCGATGGGGTCCCGAGGCGTACTATCATGTTAAGCCCTCAGGGAAAGGTATTTAATCAGGATGTGGCATTTTCTATGTCAAAAGAAAATCATGATCTGCTATTTATATGTGGCAGGTATGAAGCTATTGACGAGAGAGTAAGAGAATGTCTTGTTGATGAAGAAATCTCTATAGGTGACTATATTTTGACTGGCGGAGAACTACCAGCTTTGGTTATAATAGACAGCATCGCAAGACTTATCCCAGGAGTATTAGGAGATGAACGTTCCAAAGAAGAGGAATCATTTACCTGGGGGATACTGGATTATCCGCATTATACAAGACCGCCTGAGTTCAGAGGGCTTAGGGTACCAGATGTTTTGCTGTCAGGGAACCATAAGGATATATTGCTGTGGAGAAGAAAAGAAGCATTGAGAAGAACGATTTTGAGAAGACCTGATCTCATTGAGAAGGGCTCTCTAACAGATGAGGATTATAAATTGATATCAGAAATAAGGGAGGAAAAAGATGAATCTTATTAGTGCAGTTGAACAAGGGTATATTAAAGAACTGCCGGCATTCAATGTTGGTGACACGGTAAAGGTATTCGTAAAGGTTGTTGAGGGCGATAAAGAGAGACTTCAACAGTTTGAGGGGATTGTCATTGGAAAACGCGGCAGCGGTACGAGAGAGACATTTATGGTCAGGAAGGTATCATTCGGCGTTGGCGTTGAAAGGATATTCCCGCTCTATTCACCGAGCATAGACAGGATAGAGATTATTAAAAAAGGTTCTGTGAGAAAGGCAAAACTCTATTACCTGAGGGGCAAAAAGGGTAAGGCTGCAAGGATAAAAGAAAAAGAATTTGCAAAAGAAGAATAATCATGGATATCTACCGGTATGATGAATCCTTACGAAGAAAAGGATTCAAGAGAATTGCCGGAATAGATGAGGCGGGAAGGGGGCCCTTGGCAGGACCTGTTGTAGCTTCTGCTGTTGTCATGCCACCCATGAAAAAGATTGAAGGGTTGCGAGACTCTAAGAAGGTGGCTGCGAAAGAAAGAGAATCCCTTTTTTTTGAGATTCTGAGTTGCTGCCTGGATGTTGGCATAGGGATAATAGAAGCTGATGAGATAGATAGAATTAATATTCTGAGGGCAACAATGCGTGCAATGGAGGAAGCAGTAAAAGACCTTTCAACAGAACCTGACCTTTTGCTTATAGATGCTTTAAACGTGCCCGGCATACATATTAAACAAATTTCACCGATAAAAGGCGAGTCTGTCAGTGCGTCAATAGCAGCAGCTTCGATAATCGCAAAGGTCGTAAGGGACAGATTAATGCGGCAGTATCATCAGGTCTATCCTGAGTATGGGTTTGAGAAACATAAAGGTTATTGCACAAAAGAACATATCGAGAATTTACTCAATTATGGGCCGTGTCAGATTCATAGAAAGAGTTTTGAAAAGGTTATGTCTCTGACGCTTCCATTCAGGGAGCTGAATGAAACAAATAGAGAGGTGTTTGGTGGACCAGGAAAGAATAGATGAGGCATTAGAGCTCATATGGCTGCTCGAAGAAGAAGAGCGCCCCGAGTTTAATAGATTTAAATTAAATTCGGATGACACAAATTTTGACGAGCTGCTCAATGAGTTGATAAAACAGGACCTCATTATTGTTGAAGATACGCAGGTTAGACTTACAGAGAAAGGCCATACACGTGCAAAGGGACTTATAAGACGCCATCGCCTTGCCGAACAACTTTTTATCGAAGTTTTTAAGCTTACCGAGGACTTAGTGGATGCAGATGTATGCAAGATGGAGCATATCCTGAGTGAAGAATTGACGGATAGCGTGTGCACCTTTCTGGGTCACCCCCCAAAATGTCCTCATGGCAAACCAATACCCCGGGGCGAGTGCTGTAAAAAATATAAAGTAGAGGTAGA
>JAKALU010000024.1:0-14222 GCA_021824065.1 Nitrospirota bacterium | reverse complement strand
AGCCGTTAGTTGTGCGGTTGACTGATTTTGAGGTAGGGTTAAAAGGCAAAATAGTTTTTATAGTTTCATCTGAAACATCAAGATTAAATAAGCTCAGTTCTATGGGAATAACTGCGGGTAGCATTGTAAGGTTGTTACAGAAAAGACCTTCTTTTGTTATTCAGATTGACGAGTCATCTATTGCAATAGACCCCGATATTGCAAAAGAGATATACCTTAAAAAGGCTGTCTGACGCTGACTGGAAGGACAACGGCAAACTTGCTTCCCCTGCCTTCTTCGCTCTCAACATCAATTCTTCCTTTATGACTTTGTATTATCTTATAGCTTATTGATAATCCCAATCCTGTACCTTTCTCCTGCTTGGTTGTAAAGAACGGCTCAAATATTCTCTGCAACAGCTCTTTGGGGATACCTTTCCCTGTATCACAGATCTCAATATAAACACTGTCTCTACCCATTCTGGTTTTGGCAGTGAGAGTGCCGCCACCCTGCATAGCAAAAATGGCATTGTTTATAATATTAAGAAAGACCTGCTTGAGCTGGTTTGGATCTCCTTCTATTAGAGGTATATCACCATAACTTTTAGATATATTTATATTTGAATCTTTTAAAGGAATCGAAACAAGTGCAAGCACTTCAGACAGTATATCATTTATATTTATCTCTTTAATCTCAAGTGGTCTTTTTCTCGAGAATTCAAGAAGCTGTTGAACAATGTCTCTCGCCCTTAATGACTCCTTCTCTATAACTTCGATATCTCTCATTATATTGGTAATGTCGGTTTCTTCTTTTACAAGCTCTGAATAACCGAGTATGCTTGTGAGAGGGTTGTTTATCTCGTGGGCGATATTTGAGGCAAGCTCACCGATTGCAGCAAGTTTTGCTGCCTGCACAAGCTGTTCCTGTGTTTCCTTTAGTTCTACCATCTGCTTTTTTAAATTCTCATAGAGTTTTGCATTTTCAAAGGCAACGGAAACATTATTTGCGAGTATCCCGAGTATCCTGGCGTCCTCCTCTGTAAAGTCTCCTGATTTCTTATTTGCTACTCTAATAGCACCCAGAAGTTCACCTTTCTGTCTGATCCAGATGAGCATTAAATTTTTTACATTCAGGCTCTTATCTAACTCTCCTAATGGGAATAAAGCGGTATTATCATTGAGTATTAGCGGTCTTCGGTTGCTCGAACGATAAATATCAATAAAGTTGTCCTGAGGTATTTTTATATGTGCTATCTGTTCTGGTTGAAGTCCGAATGCAGGGAATCGGTGAGCAAACAATTCTTCACCTTTATCAAAGAGGATGACGCCGCATTGTTCAATATCAATTAGTTCTGCTATCCCGTATGAGACCTCCTTGTATATATCTTCAACATTTGTTATGGCATGAAACGAGAGAGTAATCCTGTAGAGTCCTGACAGCCTATTAAGGTGCTGCATTATTCTTTTATTATTTTCATTAAGTGTAATGCTCATATCGTTGAATGCCTCTAATAGTTCTTTAAATTCATCTTTCCCTCTGTAAGAAGTTGTATACCCGAGTTCTCCTGCCTTTATCTTTCTTGTTGCCTTGAGGAGTTCAGAGACTGGTTCGGTAATCCCCCTTGTTAAAGAGGCAGCGATAGTGAGTGCTATAAAGAAACATAAAAGGAGGGTTATGATAAGAATTATTCTTGAACTCGTGACATCTTTTATAGCAGCAATGGTCCTTTCATTGAGTTTCTGGTTGGCAATAAACGCCATCTCCTGCGTCTTTTCAAGGATTACATTTCCTATATTTGCTCCAACAAGCTGAAGTCTTTCAACTCTTTCTTTCCCTGCTGTGGTGGTAATAAATGTGCTTAGCGCCTCTTTGTACTGTTCGGTTAAATCTTTTATTGCATTTATCTTTGTAGTGAGTTCCGGACTGTGGTGACATCCGCTGCACTTCTGTATGGCGTTATCCAGCGTTGCAACGTTCTCTACAATAATATCCATTTCCTTGCCGAATGAAGTCCCTATGGTGTAAAGATGCGATTGAACAGTCTGGACGTTTATAACGAGGTCTTGTCTTAATATCTCTACCTGGTGAAGTGTTATCAAGGTATCAAGCCTGGAGGTTACCCTGAGTATGTAAAACATTGTCATTATGGCGCCTACAGTAAAAAGCAGGAACAAAAAGAATAATGAAAGGATTATCTTTTTTTTCATCTCTCCCCTTTGTATCCTCTTATATCAACCCGTGCCCGTTTTGCAAGGTTAAAGACAGGGTTGAAATCTTTTACCTCTGCTCTTATAAATTTTAATGCCCCAAACTTTTTTAATACCTCTTTGCCTGCAGGGTCCTGATTCATGTGCAAGAGGATATCTGTTATGCGGTTTTTTATATCAGAAGAGATATTTTTTCTCAGACAAAGTGTGGTCTCAGGGAACTCCTCTGATTGTGCAATTATATGAAGTTCTTTTCTAATGGTTGGGTCTTTTGAAACTAACATGTTAAAGATTGTACTTTGCGCAGAACCTATATCCGCCCTGTTATCAAGGACAGAATAGATTGCCGAATCGTGACTTCCTGTAAAGAAATATTCTCCAAAATATTTATTAATATCACTGATACCTTTTTCCTGCAAGAATGCAATGACAAACAAATATCCTGTTGCTGTAGCCCTGTCAACAAAGACAATCCTCTTGCCCTTCATATCGCTGACTGAATTTATCCTGCTGTCTGCACGCACAAATATATAACTGCGGACAGTCGAGGTTCCATCCAGATTTACGGGCCTTGCCACGGGCTCTACCCCGAGCTTTGTTACTGCCATCACACCTGTAAGCGAATCAAAAAAGGCGCCATCCATGCCTCGCGATACAAACCTTTCAACTATGTCTCCGTATCTGCTCAAGATAGTAAGTCTTATTCTTACTCCAGACTTTTCAGAAAGATAAGATGCAAGCGGTCGGTAACGATCCATCTGTTTAAAGATATTCTGTTCCGGGATTAACCCGATCAGTATTTCCTCTTGAAGCACGTCCTGTTTAGCTGAAATCCGAAGAGGCGTAAAAATAAAAGCCAGCACTATCAAATTAAAGATAAACTTTTTCTTATCAAACACTTTCTCTCCCCTCACTATTGGACTATCTTAGTGGCCTCTGTTACGAGATCCATAGGAATTTTAAATCCCATCGACATATTCTCTCGCAGATTAAAAATAAGCTCGATATCTTTGCCGGTACTTGAAGAAATCGCACCTACATGTGCACCCCTCAGTATCTTTATGACCTTTTCTGCTGCTAATTCGCCCTGCTCTTCAGGACTTGTTGAAAGCGTTACTATCACACCTGAATTGTTCTCACCCTTTAAAAGTGACGCTGTAGGCAATCTGTTGGCTCTTGCAATGTCCAGAATAGGATCCAGCGCCATATTAACAGACGCGCTGCTTGTCAGAAAAAGCGCATCCAATCTACCGGCGGTTTTTATCTTTTTGGCATCCTCAGGTCGCTTAATATTTATCTTTACAATCTTGAACCCCAACTCTCTTGAAAGGGCTTCAAGCTCTTCCACCTCTTTCATACAGTCTTTCTCCAGCTCGGAGTACAAGACTCCAAGGTTCGATATGCTGGTTATTCCTTTTAGATATCTGAAAAGGCTTGAAGTTGGCACCTTCGCTACAGAACCTGTCGTGTTTTTGCCTGTAATCCCGATAGCGGCTGGATGGTGAACGCCAGCATAGACAACAGGGATATTGGTTTTTTCATTGATTGCAGCTATAGTGGCAGATGCCCCATAAGTGACGATAATATCAACATCTACAGCAACCAGTTTTCTCGCTGCGTTGCTCCATGAAATCAAATCAGGATATGGTTTTTGAAGTAGTATCTCTACATTCCCGTACCCTTCTCTAGAAAGTTTTGCTGTAAATGCCCTATGCATTTTTGCGTAATACGGGATATCACCTGTCATTATCACACCAATCGTTTTCCTATCAGTGGCAGAACCCTGAGAGGCAAAAATCAGAAAAGCAACTATAGCCACGAGGCACAGGCTTAATTGCCTCTGAACTCTGTATGTTGTGATCCCCAACATATCCTATGTAGTTTCTAATAAATCCGAGCCTTCTGTCAAGAATCAGAATTGTCACCCATTCAAACTTTATCCGGAATCAATCATCCTTGCTATTAACGCATCTTGCATGTTAAATTCCAAAAATGGCTAAAAAGGCATATATTCATACATTCGGCTGTCAGATGAATGTGCATGACTCTGAGAAAATGGCCGGTATTCTTCTTAGAGAAGGTTATACATTTACTGATATTCCTCAAAAAGCAGATCTTATAGTTTTCAATACCTGTAGTATAAGGCAAAAGGCTGAACAGAAATTTAAGAGCGAGCTTGGCAGGACAAAATCTTTGAAAAGGAAAAACCCTTTTCTCAAGATAGCAGTCGCTGGTTGTATTGCGCAGCAGGAGGGCAGGGAGATATTTAAAAAAAATCCGCAGGTAGACTACGTACTCGGTCCTCAGAATATTCATAAGATAGGGAGTATGATAAGGACAAATGAAGTTATGGTTTCTATAGAAGATAATCCTGAAATCGGGCATATTGATCTGCCTGTTCTGAGAAAGGATGGCATCAGGGCATGGGTATCAATAATGTATGGGTGCGATAATTTCTGCAGCTACTGCGTGGTTCCATACACGAGAGGCAGGGAGAAAAGCAGGCCGAGCAAAAACATATACAATGAGATATTCAAACTCGCATTATGCGGGTTTAAGGAGGTTGCCCTGTTAGGCCAGAATGTTAACTCTTATAGAAGTGATATAGATTTTGAAAGTCTCTTAAAAAGGATAAATACGATAGAAGGCATAGAGAGGATAAGATTTGTCACATCTCATCCGAGAGACCTTTCAGAAGGCCTGATGAGTTGTATAAAAGAATTGCCAAAGGTTTGCGAACACATTCATCTGCCTTTACAGTCAGGTTCAAACAGAGTACTTAAGCTGATGAACAGAGGATACACTTACACCGATTATATGAAAAAAGTAGAGAGACTCAGAAAAGAAGTGCCAGACATTGCAATGACAACAGATATAATTGCCGGGTTTCCTTCTGAAACTGATAAAGACCATATCTCAACCATAAAAGCACTCAGGGCTATTGAATTTGATGGCATATTTGCCTTTAAGTTCTCTCCAAGACCAGGGACAAAAGCCGAAGAAATGGGGGAACAGATTTCTGATGACATCAAATCACAAAGGCTCGCTGAAATACTCGATATTCAGGATGAGATTACCTTGAGGAAAAACAAGACGATCGAAGGAAAAGTTCAGGAAGTACTTGTTGAAGGTGAAAGCAAGACAGACAAAGGAAAAATGACTGGCAGGACAAGGACAAATAAGATCATTAATTTTTGCGGGGATAATTCCCTTACCGGCCAATTAGTTAATGTCGAAATTGTTAAAGCAATGCGGCATTCGCTCGAAGGTAAACTTGTAATTTAACAAATTTTTAATATAAATGAAGATTTCTGTTTTAACATTAGGGTGTAAGGTCAATCAGGCTGAAAGTTCTTTAATTGAAGGATCGCTGAAAAGCAGTGGTCATAAAATTGTTAATATTTCTGAAAAACCGGATATCTGCATTATAAACACCTGCACAGTGACCTCAAAGAGTGATTACCAATCAAGGCAGTTAATAAGAAGGGCGCATAGGGTAGGGGCGCGGATAATTGTTACAGGGTGCTATTCTGAACTGAATAAGGAAGTTGTAAAATCAATGGAAGGCGTGGAAGAAATAATTTGTAATAACAATAAGTTACATATTATCAATAAGTTAACAGGTAAGAGCGCAGACTATTCTTTATGTTTTTCATTAGGAACAAGAAGCAGGCTTTTCATTAAGATACAGGATGGGTGCAATTATTCATGCAGCTACTGTGCTATTCCAAAAGCGAGAGGTATTTCAAAAAGTCTAAATCCTGATGAGATTATTCAGAAGATCAGTAAGGCAGTGTCCTCAGGTTATAACGAAATAGTATTGACAGGTATCCATTTAGGTACTTATGGCCATGATTTAGAACCTAAAGTAAAACTTTCAGATATAGTCAAAACTATCTTAAAAGAAACAAAAATTAAGAGAATCCGTTTTAGCTCCTTAGAAATACGAGAGATAGATGATGAGTTAATAGACCTTTTTAGTGATAAAAGAATCTGCGATCATCTGCACATTCCCCTCCAGAGCGGAGATGATAAGATATTAAGCCTGATGAATAGAGCATATGAGACTAACCAATTTTCCTTAAAAATCAAACACATTTACAAAAGAGTTCCGGGAATAGCAATAGGTACAGATGTAATTGTAGGTTTTCCTGGTGAAGGGAAACAGGAGTTCCAAAATACATATGATTTGCTCGAAGACCTCCCGATCTCATATATGCACATATTTCCCTTTTCAGCAAGGCCCATGACAAAAGCCTCGGAAATGCCTGATAATACGCCATCTGCAATAAAGAAAGAGCATGTGAATATCTTAGAATCGCTTAATAAAAGGAAAAAAACTGAATATATGCTGAAGCAGGTAGGGAAAACCCTTGTCGTGCTTGTCGAAAACAGTAATAGTGATGGCACAAGCTGTGCAACAACAAGTAATTACTTAAAGATTCTATTGCCATCGAACGATCATCTCCGCGGATCCCTTATTTATGCAAGGATAGAAGGATTAAAAGGGGAGAAACTTATCGGCGTCACAATCTCATAGCGTAACTGTCTGGTTTTAAAGATTTTTTCTACTGCCTAAAACTCGTTCAAATCTGTTGAAATCAAGAGCAGCTAAAAGGTCACGCAAGATTTCAACCTTGTTAATAACAGTTTACTAACAACCGTTGTTTATACTGCATGTCTGATAAGATATATTATGTTAAATAACCAACTACACAACTACAGGGAGATTGCAGTAATGTGCTGAATTACCAGATATAACCAATAACCAATACCCTATTCTTCTCATTGTGCTGTCTTTAAGAAGACTTTTGGGGAGTTGGTAGTTCGGTACTTATTAAATCTTAGGAAAAAGCGCATCGTATATAAATTTTTTTAAAGCTGTTAACAAAAATTTAAGCCCGGTGCTTTTATTAATTTTCTTTTTTAATTTAATAAGTTATGTTTTTTGAAGATGGGCAAGTTATATGTTCTAAATTCACAATTTATATATAACCTAAAAATATTTCTTGACAAAGGACCTAAAGTTTGCTATTAATATACTTAATTAAGCGCCTCGTTACCTCCCCTACGCTGCTGTCCATATCCCACGGACAGCAGTGTTTTTTTTGTTTTTTATTTAGATTTCAATAAGCTCGTAGATTTTACTGCCAAGTCCAAGCCTTTCTGCTTCCTCTATCTGCAATTTATAAGGCTTTCTTGAAAGATAAAAAAGTATATCATCTGTTTCGGACCGGAGTTCATCCATGGCAGACTGTGGTAATGGTTTTGCCTTTAAAAGCATATCTATTGTTGCCTGTTCTATAGACACAATATCTTCAGAGATAAGAATCCCCTGGTCCTGTATGACTGGCACATCAGCAGACGGCATACAGTCGCATTCAGGTTGTATTTCTGTAAGAAAATTTATATATAAAACCTTACCGGGCTTAAATGAGCTGAGAACAGCCTTTGCAGCTTCTGCAAGAGACCTCACAAACCTTTCTTCATCTCCTGGTAGCGTAAGCGCACCTGAGGGGCAGACCCTTGTACACCTGCCACAGCGCCAGCAGTCATCCTCATTGTAAGAGAATAGTTCATCTTCAAATTTTATGGCCTCAAGCGGGCAAATCTCCTGGCATTGATAGCAGAGTTCACATTTTTCCTCATCCCATATTAACCTGCCCTCCCCTATTGTGTGCATTGCACCTCTTCCGCATTTCCAGCCGCAGTGCCTATGGCTTGAACTAACACCTCCCATTGCAACATTTTTTATTGCTCCGCCATATCCTGCTTGTATATGCCCTTTAACATGCGAACACACAATCATTGCTTGGACGTCATAGATAAGAGTTGCAACTGCAATCTCCCCAAGAATTTCACCTGCTTTTACTACTATATTGTCATTCCCATAAAGTCCGTCAGCCAGGACAACAGGCACCCCAACTGATAGATGATTTATGCCGTTCTGATTCGCAACTTCAAGATAATCGAGACCTTTTATACGAACTGTATCTGTAACAAATGGTTTAGCGCCTATGCCTTTTAAAGAATCAACAACTTTTCTTAAAAATACTGGCCTTACAATCCTGTGGGCGCCTTCAGAGCCAAAATGTGTTTTTACAGCAATCCATTCGTTCTTTTCAAAATAATGCGAGAGATTTATCTCCTTCAGCAACCTTTCGAGTTTGCCAGGCATGCTGTCAGCATATTTCCACTTTTTTATCCTTGACGATGCAAAATAGACTTTAGACATTGTCACCTCATTTTGCAATCTTATTATAAATCCACCCTATGATGGTTGCACTTATAAACCCGTCAAAAAAGCCATAAATCAGGCCAAGAAGGCTTCCGAGTGGAGTAATCGTATATCCGGGATAGATTGACTGTGCAAGCACCTCGAGGAAGAGCTTTCCGTATCCTGTGTAATAAGAAATCAATGTTGTTATAAATAATGAGACACCCCAGACCGTACCGAGAGCAACCCCTAAAGCAACAGGCTTAAGTTTCATGGTTCACCCAATCAATCGAGACTTTTATCATAGAGTTCTTTCTTGCTCAATTTATACTGTTCTGCAACCTTTCTTACTGCCTCTTTCCGCCCCATGCCTTTTTTCATCAATGAACTTATTTCAAGAATCGCGTCAGTATATGTACGTTTTTCCTCCTTACCTTTGCCTTCAACAATGATAACATACTCTCCAGCGATAGTTTCTTTTTCAAGCCCCTTGAGAATATCTGAGATGTTTCCTCTTATAATTGTTTCATGTACTTTAGTAATCTCTTTTATGAGAGCGATCCGGCGGTCGCCAAATAAAGACTCTATATCAGGAAGGGTTTCGGGAATTCTGTGAGGTGCTTCATAAAATACAAGTGTTCTGTCTTCAAAGCAGAGGTCTTGAAGTATCTTCTTTCTCTGAGACGCTTTTGGAGGCAAAAATCCAATAAAACTAAACCTATTTGTATTAAGTCCTGAGATCGAAAGGGCTGCAATCAAAGCTGAAGGGCCTGGCACTGGGATAATGTTTATCCCTTCGTCAATTGCCTTTCTAACAAGCACTGCCCCGGGGTCTGATATGCCTGGTGTGCCTGCATCTGAAATCAATGCAACTGACTGACCATTGCGAAGCCTCTCAAGCACATCCTCTGATTTTATTTTTTCCTTTTCACCCCAGTAACTTATCAGTGGCTTGGAAATCCCATAGTGGTTGAGTAACTTCAATGAATGGCGTGTATCCTCAGCAGCAATAACATCTACTTCTTTCAAGATGCGTAATGCCCTTAAAGTAATATCCTCAAGATTGCCAATAGGCGTCGAGACTATGTAAAGTATGCCTTTCACTCTACTTTCAGGAGTTTTTTTAGTCTTTTATCAGCCCTTACAATCTCATCCACATCATCACCTGTAAGCTCCCATGTGTATTTGCCATCTGCTGAACGCTTAAGTTTGATTTTAACAGGCTTCTTGGGCTTTACCTGCTGAATTTCAGGCTGTTTCTTGAATTGAAAGCTATCTTTATCTGCAGAAAGAACAGAGGTAGAACCCCAAAAAATAATTGAAATTATTAATAAAAAAATTATCTTTTGCACTAATATATCAGACCCTCTATTTTAGTATCTGTATAATATAGAACTTTTTTATTTTATGAGCAATAAAAAATCGCACAAACTGATTGATATCTAAACAATAATATTCTGGCATAAAAACACAGAAATTGGTTATATTATAAGAAAATAAATAATTAAGCTTTAAACTTTAAAGGGGACGGTAGCATTAAAAAAAGCCTCAGCGAAAAATCTTTCTGGATACTTCTTGTCGGCGTAGTCTTCTTTTTCGGGCTCCTCACATACATGATTCTCCAAAGAGAGAAAGGCATCATACTTGACATCCATAAAGAAAAATCTTTGCAGACTGCTGACATAATTACAAAACATCTCGCAACTGCAATGTTTGAAAAAGACCCATTGGAAATTGCCCGTTATATCCAGGAGTTCGATCAGCCTAAAGAAGTGGAAATCGGGGTCGTAGGTCATGACGGATCGCCTGCATTTAATACTAATATTATTGTACCTGAGGAAATATTCACTACCCAGGAGGAAACTTCTCTAAAGTCTGACAATGAGCTTATTTTCTTTAAGCCTCTAAAGAACGATGACAGATGCCATAGATGCCATAGCCCTGAAGATAAGACAAGAGGCATGATTGTTATTAAAACTTCAATGGAAAAGGCAAATGCTGAGGTTAACGAGACAGCAAGGCGTTTAATATTTTTTGCTATCTTTATTGGCTTAACAAGTGAGATATTTCTTATAATTGTTCTTAGGAAGATGATATTAAAACCCATCGGCATTCTCAATAAGGGTGCTGAGATTTTAAAGGCCGGAAGGCTTGACTATAGAATAGGACTTAAAAGAGATGATGAGATTGGTGAGCTTGCTTCCTGTTTTAATGAAATGGCAGAAAGTATTGAAAAGTCGCATGCTAATTTAGAAAACGCTGTCAGGCAAAAGACAAAAGAGCTAAGGGTAATTGCTGAGCTGTCATCAGAGGTATTTAAAGGCGATCTCACTCTGAGAGATATTATAGAGCAATTTTTGAGCGCCATAATAGATCAGATGGGCTATGGGTATTCAGCCCTTTGCCTTATAGATAAAGAAACCGGGCTGCTTTTGCAGGAGTTTAGAAAAGGCATTGATACTGATATCTGCTCAATTGAAATATCTCTTGCCAGCGACCATCCGTTTATAAAGACAATCAGGGAAGCAATGCCTGCTATTAAAAAGTCAATGGATATTGGTGCACCTGATACATTTGGCAATGTTGTCATAATACCTATCCTTTCTCATCAAAGGAAAAGATGCAGGGAGATCAATCTCTGCACACTTGAAAACTGCCCTGCGTTTAACAGCAATGATGAAAGATGCTGGCTGATAAGCGACACGCTCTGCAGAAGCCCTCAGGCAGTTGCCGGTAAGGGTAAAATTTATGGGTGTCTTCATTGTAATGTCTTCCCTGTTTTTGGGGTTTTAATAGCTGGTAAAAAAGAGGACATAACAAAAACATCGCTTCATTCCCTTGAAATCCTTGCCTCTGAGATAGCATCTGCCATAGAAAACCAGAGACTGATCGAGGGTAAAAAAGAAGATATAAACAGTCTTATAAGGCTGCATGATATATCTGTTGAGGCATTGCAAGATTTGGATGTACATACACTTACAAAATCCATTGTTACATCTGCCACAGTCTTTGCTAACATGGACGCAGCAATACTCTGGTTAAAAGGTAACGACAGAAAATTATATTTTGAGGCTGTATCTAATATAAAAAAAGAGTTCGTGCCAGAATCGCTTCCAATTGGTGACCTCTTTATCGGGAAAGCGATGGTAGAAGAACGGGCTGTAGAAACTATAAGGATCAAGGATGTTGATTGCCTGAGCGATTTAATCAAGGAATATGGCTTTTTGTATGTGGCATCAATCCCGCTGAAATACAAAGGCACAGTTTACGGCTGTATAACGCTGTTGAAGAAAAAAGATTTTTTCATGACCGACCCTGAAAAAGCTATAATCCTGCTTTTTGCAGGTCAGTCAGCAGCTGCTTTAAATACAGCTCGAATCCACAACGATCTTAAGATGGAAAAAGAATTTTCTGACGCTATTTTCAATAATATGGCGATGGGTGTAATGATCCTTGACAGAGATGACAGGATCATAAGGTTAAATCAGGCAGGTTCTGAGATATTGAAGGTAAATTATTATGGGCTCATCGGGAAAAAACTTAAAGATGTCCTGCCTCAGGTATCTGACTTTCTCATTATAGACCCGGCTGTCGGCAGAGAGATAGAAATCTCGGATGGGATTAATACCATCCCTATTGGCTTCAGTAATTCTCCTTTTTTTGACATAAATGAAGAACAGATTGGAACTGTCGTGGTATTCAGAGACCTTATCGAGATAAAGAAGCTTCAGGAAGAGATAAAAAAGAAACATCATTTTGAGGCAATGGGAAAGGTCATTGCCGGGGTTGCTCATGAAATAAGAAATCCGCTTTTTGGCATATCATCTATAGTGCAAATCCTGGAACGGGAGGTTAAATCTGAGCAACACCATGCCCTTCTGCAGGCAATGCTTAGAGAGATTTTCAGATTGAAGAACCTTGTTGAGGAACTCCTTCTTTACAGCAGACCCTCAAACTTAAATATTACGGAAATAGATTTAAATATCCTTATGGAAAAGGTAAAACATTATATTAATGCTAAAAAAGATAATATGACCTTAAAATCTAAGAATCCAGCCTTCAGCTACAATAAGGGCGGATATGGATAAGCTGACCCAGGTTTTTCTTAATCTCATAGATAATGCTATCGGTGCTGGAAGTAAAACGATAGATATTACTGCTGAGAAAAAGGATAACGCGGTAGCACTAACTGTCAAAGATGACGGGATCGGCATTAAAAAAGCAGCCTTAGGGATGATATTTGACCCTTTTTTTACGACGAAGAAAGAAGGGACTGGACTTGGCCTTTCGATATGCAAAAAGATAATCGAGGACCATGGAGGAAATATCGAGATACAGAGCACCGAGGGTGAAGGGACAACAGTGATATTTATCCTGCCGCGATAGTGAATAGTGTCATAGATTAGTGTCAGTGTCAATTTGTAGGGGCGTATTGCAATACGCCCCTACTGACAGTCACACTGTTTTCATTATCTCTTCTGCCATTGAGGTTATAGGCACTACCTTATCAACAACTCCATTTTCTATTGCAACCTTTGGCATACCAAATATTGTCGATGTTGCCTCGTCCTGGGCAAATGTAATACCGCCCTGCTCTTTTATCAGTCGCAAGCCCTTCACTCCGTCAGACCCCATGCCTGTAAGAATTACACCAATAGAACGATTGCCATAGCTTTCTGCCACTGATTGAAAAAGCACATCCACAGATGGCTTGTGGAGTGCACTGAGGGGTTCTATATCGAGTTTTATTTCACCCTGGACCCCGGGCTTTGAATCCCGCTTCTTTACTGTCATGTGAATGCCTGAAGGCGCAACAAGAGCAAGGCCGGCTTCGATTCTATCACCCTCCCCTGCCTCTTTAACGCGGATCTGGCACATGGTATTAAGTCTCTTAGCGAGCGGTCCTGTAAAACCATAAGGCATGTGTTGGACTATAAGAACTCCAAAACTGATATCCATTGGAAATCTTGGCAGAAGCATCTGAAGCGCTGGTGGCCCTCCTGTTGATGTGCCAATAGCCACTATATCAATAACGCCTCTACCTTTAAATCCCCCCTTTACTAAAGGGAGGACGGAGGGTTTATCTTCATTATCCTGTGCAGCAATCTTTAATGGTTTTCTGCCAGCTATTGTTTTAACCTTTGAGATTATCTCTCCGGCGAGTCCAAAAAAATCCATAAGCCCTGCTGTTGATTTATCGACAAAGTCCATTGCGCCAAAATCGAGAGCATTCAAGGTAAGTTCAGCATCTTTGTGAGTGTAGTGTGAGAGCATGAGCACCGGCGTGGGTCTGGTTTCCATTATGGTCTTAAGGGTCTCGATGCCGTCCATCTCGGGCATCATTATATCGAGGGTTATGACATCAGGCTCTAATGTTATAACTTTTTCTATTGCTTCTTTCCCGCATCGTGCAATACCCACAACCTCGATAGATGGTTCAGACTCAAAAATCCTGAAAAGTGCTTTGAGAACAAATGGAGAATCATCAACAATGAGAACCTTAATTTTTGACATTTTTTCTGTAAACGATTATGCCGTTGTTATACTCCGGGACAAAGAGGTCTGTCTTTTGAATGAGACTTTCAGATGAGCCTATGAAGAGATAACCTGAATCTAAAAGACGGGTATAGAGATTTCTGGTAATCTTGCTGATTGCATCGTCACTCATATATATGAGGACATTTCTGCAGAAAATGACATCTATATCATTAATGTCAATAAAAGAGTCGCTGTCGAGCAGATTGCCGTGTCTGAACTCTACATTTCTTGTGATGGTTTTTTTTAAGGTATAATGTCCCCCATCAGGCACAAAAGATCG
>JAKALU010000155.1 GCA_021824065.1 Nitrospirota bacterium | reverse complement strand
ATCGAGTTTCCCCCCAAATATAATAAAGCCTGCAATGCCTTTTTTGACAAGCCCGATATAGTGGTCAAAGTCTTTCTCGATATCTATGCCATTGAGACGCGGAATTATAAACTGATAAAAATTCATAGAGTATTATATCACCAGTAGGTACAATACAGTAAAAACTGATGCAGAAGGCTGTCTCAAAATTTTTATAATCGACAAGATAAGTAGATGTCAATCGTATGTGGCTTAACAGTTAAAGGTTTTTCCGTCCTCGCCCCAACACGTTTCACTTTAAGGTGTCGTATAAAAATTTTTTACCAACCTTCTGCATCTCACCACGGATGTCATGGATTGATTAATCTCCACCAAAAAATTTAGAATTCATAGATGAGGACGACTATTATATTCTTGCTTACTATCTTAATACTAACATCATGTGCAAAGAAGCCGATATATCCAGATGCGCCTGTTTCAGGCGAATTAATAATAATAGATATAAAAACATTAAAAGGGGCATCGCCTGTTTTTTATTCACTCCGCCACAAAGATAAAAAGATTGATTTTTTTGTTGTTAAAACCAACGGGGAAGTGCAGTCTTATTTTGATGCATGTGCAAAGTGTTATCCTGAAAGACTTGGGTACAGGGTAGATGGACAACATGTCGTGTGCAAGAAATGTGATGTGAGGTATTCTATTGAAAGCCTTAAAACAGGGATTGGCAGTTGCTATCCCATAATATTAAAGGGCAAAACCGAGGGAGATAAATACATAATTGATAAGAAATCGGTTATAGAAGGAGAAAAATATTTTTAGTAAGGGGATTGCCCTTGAGCGGATTTTTTGCCTGCAATTCCTGCAGTAAAAAATATAAAAAACAAAAGCGGGCAAAACCTCGCAGGTCGGAACGACCGAGAATGAGAGAAAGGGTAATCCCCTTACTAAAAAAGACATGAAAGATCAATGGAGGTTTGATGGGTCTTTTTGAACGGTTAAAAGATGGGCTTGCAAAGACAAGAAAGGGATTTGTTGAAAAAGTAGAATCTATTTTTACAAGAGAGAAAATAGACGAAGATACAATTGAGGAACTTGAGGAAATACTTATCACATCTGATGTCGGGATACACGCCACACAGGAGATAGTGAATTTTTTGAGGGAGAGGGTCAAGAAAGGCGGGATCGGAGACAGCGCCTCGGTAAAGGAATCTCTTAAAAAAGAGATGATATCAATACTCGGTTCTTCGTCTCCTATTGTTTTATTCGGCGAAAAACCATTCGTTATACTGACAGTCGGTGTTAATGGAGTAGGGAAGACTACAACGATCGGGAAACTCGCAAGCAGGTTTACTTCTCAGGGCCACTCGGTCCTGCTTGCTGCCTCTGATACATTCAGGGCAGCAGCGATAGAGCAGCTCGAGATATGGGCTAAAAGGGCAGGAGCAGGGATTGTAAAACATCAGAGCGGCTCTGACCCTGCTGCTGTTGCATATGATGCCATAGAGTCTGCAAAGCATAAAAAGACTGATATAGTAATTATTGACACAGCAGGCAGACTTCACACTAAAAGCCCTTTAATGGAGGAATTGAAAAAGGTCAGACGTGTTGTAGAAAAAGCAACGTCTCATGCGCCTCAGGAAGTTTTGCTTGTTGTTGATGCAACTACAGGTCAAAATGCATTGAGGCAGGCACAGATGTTTAATGAGGCCATTGGGGTTACAGGGGTTGCCCTTACGAAACTCGATGGCACAGCAAAAGGCGGGATTGTATTTGCGATAAAGAAAGAACTCGGTATCCCTGTGCGACTTATAGGAGTCGGTGAAGGAATTGACGACCTCAGGGATTTTGATCCAGAGGAATTTGTAGAGGCTTTATTTGATTAAAGGTGGGTGGCTTTGCCGCCCACCTTCTGAATAGAAAATTACTTCCCGTAAGCGTGAATGCCCTTAGCCTTCTTTGCAGCCCAATTTATATCTTTATTCTTGTGGCACTGGAGGCAGGCAAAATCAAGAGTGACAAATCCTTTTGCAAACTCCTCCATTACAGGCTTCCCATCTTTGCCCACAACCTGTTTGCCTTCTTTATCAAGCTTGGGTTCTTTGTAGAACATCTCTGCCTTTGGGTCAATGTTGATCTTGAATGTGTGCGTCATCACATCAGCTTCATATTTGCCTTTGCTTACCGCAGACTTTGTTGCCTTCGGCATATGGCAGTCTGCACAGGTAATCCCTACAGCTTCCATTGCAGTCCCTTTATAATCTGCAACCTGTTTACTGTGGCATGATGCACAGTCTTTCTTAATACTGATATTTGCCTTCTTATGCGGGTTATGGCATGTTACACAACCGAGACCTTTATGGGGTCCTGCAAGCATCTCGTTATATTGTTCATGGTGCTCTATGAATCCATCTTTAGCAGGGATCTTATCCTTTGAGCCCCTGATATGGCATTTGCCGCATGCAGCAGAAGACTTATCCACCTTAATCTTGCTCTTGTCAGCGCTCATTGCGTGGTCGCTTCCTGCTCCGTGGCATTCCTCGCACTGAATACCGGGGAATGTCCATGTGCCTACGATACCTTCAAGGCCGTCCTGACTTCCTTCTTTCTTATAGTTAGTCATATGGCATGGTCCGCAGTCGTATTTCTTTTTCTCCCCCTTCGAGTAATAAGACCATGTGCCGTCTGCAAGATTGTACTGGGTCTTCAGATCAGAACCATCTTTTGCATCTGTAATAATGTAGCCTTTTTTATCCATATACCTTGATTTCTTCGTGGCTCCACCGATTACATAGGAAATATCATCCCATGTATACCCCTTCGGCAAAGGCAATGGCCAGAATTTGGCAGTATCAACCTTTTGTATTTTGTAAGGATGTCCGGAAACCCTGAAGTCATTATACTGGTCTGGATGACATTTAAAACAGGTATCAGAGCCAGTATATTCGTTCGCCATTGCAATGCTTCCACAAGAAACAATGCATATAAACACTACCAATAAAATCTTAATCTCCTTCAACCTCATATATCCTCCTTTTTTCAGACCATTAAAATTACTAATGTTCAACTACCTACATCTGCTTGTTTTATTTCACCCCTTTTTCCCCCCATTATTCTCCATCACCTCTGCTACAAGCTCATTTATTTTTATCCTGAGTTCATTAAGTGTCCGCCTGCCCTTTTTGGTCAAAGCATAGTACTTCCTCACCTTGCCTGCGACTATATTTCTAAAAGATTTTAAAAGCCCATCCGACTCCAATCTCCTCAGTATGGGATATAGTGTTCCCGGACTTAACTTATAACCGTGTTCTGCGAGTTCTTCAATCATCCATAGACCGTAAATAGGTTTTTTGGATGCGTGATAGAGGATGTGTACCCTTATAAATCCTATAAAAAAGTTCTTAAACATTATCGGATATCGTTATCGGAATACATAATTAGTTTATGGCAAGCAAGAATAAAAAGCAATATGTTTTTTACTTCTGAAATAGATGTAGAGGATTGTCGTCAGGAAAGATAATTCAATAAGAAATCTTACTCATAAACTCAACCCATATCGGCAGGGCCGCCCCCGAACCCGTCTCCTTCAAACCAATCGGTGTATGGTCGTCCCTGCCAACCCATACACCTACAGCAAGCCTATCATCAAATCCTATAAACCATGCATCTGTATAGTCATTTGTCGTGCCAGTTTTTCCGTAAACAGGTCTTTCCCGCCTCAGCGGGTCTCTGATTAGCTCTTTTGCACTCTGCGCTGTCCCTTCTTCCACAACAGCCCTGAGAAGAATCTTCATCTCATCCGCAGCTTCTTCGGACAGCAGGTCTTCTACTGCCGGCTTTGCCTCCTCAACGACTATCCCGTCTCTGTTGAGTATTTTTTCGCATAATACTGGCTTTGCCCTGTGTCCCGAAGCGAATGTTGAATAAGCTGAAACCATCTCAACCAGAGTCACGTCAGAGGCTCCGATTGCCAGTGACATATATGGTTTCAATTCGCTTTTTATCCCAAGCCTTTGAGCCATCTCTACTACATTATTTATCCCTATACTATCAGCAAGTCTTACAGTAGCAGCGTTTAACGATAATGCAAGAGCAGTTTTAAGGGTAACTTCTCCATGATATATACCATCATAGTTTTTAGGAGACCACATATGTCCAGGCTTTGAGCCTTTAAATGAGACAGGGGAATCATTTATTTTCTCCTTCGATTTCATCCCCTTTTCGATTGCAGCAATATAAACAAATGGCTTAAATGCGGAACCAGGCTGTCTCAATGCATTTATTGCCCTGTTGAACTGGTTCTTCCAGAAATCAGAACCACCAACCATTGCCTTTATATTCCCTGTCCTGATATCTATAGCTATCAATGCTGCCTCGACCCCTGACTTTGTTCTTTTTTCTATGGAAGAAATCCCTTTTTTTACTGACTCTTCAGCTATCTGCTGCATTCTAATATCTACGGTAGAGTATATCTTATATCCAGCAGTGTATAGTTCATTGCCATATTTAGCCTCGAGTTCCTGCCGCAAGGTTTCTATAAAATAAGGTGCATCGTATCTTCTGAAATGAGGCGTTATTGGCAGTGAATCTTTTTCAGCTTCTTCATACTGGGCCTCTGTTATAAATTTATGGTTCAGCATCTGCTTTAATACCATTGTTCTTCTTTCTTTTGCCTTTTCTGGATTCCTAAAAGGAGAATACAGCGAAGGAGCCTTTGGCAGTGATGCAAGGAGCGCTGCCTCGGCTATGTTGAGTTCAGCAGCTGATTTGCCAAAATAAGTCTGGGCTGCTGCCTCAATACCGTATGCCCTTGTCCCAAAATAAGCCTGATTAAGATACAGACCGAGTATCTCATCTTTTGTGTAATGTTTTTCTATCTGTATAGAAAGAGCTGCTTCCTTAATCTTTCTTTTTATACTCCTGTCAGGTTTTAAAAAAAGCATCTTTGCAAGCTGCTGGGGTATAGTGCTTCCGCCCTTAACAATGCTGCCTGCCCTTATATCATGATAAAGAGCACGCATAATACCTATGACATCAACGCCATGATGCTTGTAAAATCGTATATCTTCAACAGATATAAATGCTTTTTTCACATGCTCAGGTATTTCGTAATAAGGGATAAATGTCCTTCTTTCGAGATAAAATTCTGCAATTAATTCCCCTTCGGCAGAATAAACCTGTGAGGATTCTATTGGTGCATACTCCTCGAGCTCCCTAATCCCTGGCAGGTCGGATATCATCCAATAGAAGAACCCGCCAATAATGCCTGTAACAATAGAAAATACAGTCAATATTATGAAGACCTT
>JAKALU010000154.1 GCA_021824065.1 Nitrospirota bacterium | reverse complement strand
AACCCAGGAAGCAAAGGTAAGATCCCGGTAGCTATTCTGACCACCACTACCTTTAATGTTGCTACGGTAGACCCTACCACGGTTCTCTTTGGTAAAACGGGGACTGAAGCAGTGGCGGTGCAGTCTGCCTTGGAGGATGTAGATGGAGATGGAGACATGGATATGATTATTCATTTCAACACTCAGGAAACCGGCATTGTATGTGGGGATACCTCTGCATATCTTATTGGAAAGACCTCTATTGGGCAAGCGTTCAAGGGATATGATTCCGTTAATACTGTAGGGTGCAAGTAGGAGGCTTACTTTACGCCATAGATTTAGTAATAACAAATAAGTTGGGGTTGCCGTCATCACCATATTTTGTCCAGACAGCATTTGGCGGCTACGGCAACCCTTTTACGTTGTCTGGAATTGCATTCCATGAGGAGGAAAGGACATGAAGATTAGACCATTATTAGCTGGGATCGCAACCTATATCCCTGGGGTGTATGAAAGGTTTGTTTCAATGGGCACAGGGGGGGACTATTTCTGCGAGATATTGCTATTCTGTCTGGTTAAGGCATCTTGTTATGGCTCACAAAAATGGTCTTTTACCCCAACCAGATGCCGTTGCTGAACTTGGACCTGGAGATTCCCTTGGAATAGGGTTAGCTGCCTTAATATCAGGGGCAGATAAATATTATGCCTTTGACGTTGTAGAGTATGCCAGTAATAAAAGAAATATTGAGATTTTCGATGAGTTGATAAATTTCTTCAAGAAAAAGGTAAATATCCCTGACGAAACCGAATTTCCTGAGATTAAGCCATTTTTGAAGTCGTATGAGTTTCCAAAACATATTTTGACTGATGAGCATCTAGATAAAGCATTGAAACAGGACAGGATAGAAGCTATAAGAAAGGCTCTCTTGCATCTAGGTGGTGCGAATAGGAATAACATTCAAATATCCTATGTAGTCCCATGGACTGATTCAAAGGTCATAAAGGATGGTTCAGTCGATATGATATATTCTCAGGCTGTCTTGGAACATGTTGAAAATCTTTCTGATACCTATGGAATATTATATCGTTGGCTGAAACCCGGTGGTTTTATGTCTCATCAGATTGATTTGAGATGCCATGGAACAGCAAAGGAGTGGAATGGGCATTGGGCATATTCAGATTTTGTGTGGAAAATGATTAAAGGGAAAAGGCCATTCCTATTGAACAGGCATCCTCACTCCATTCATCTTGAACTGTTGCAAAAATGCGGTTTTGAGATTATTTGTGACATCAAGTTTAAAAATACTACAGGGATTCAAAGGAAACACCTTGCTTCAGGATTTAAAAATATGTCTGATGATGACCTGACTACAAGTGGAGCCTTTATTCAGTCAATTAAAAAATAAACTTGATCCAGAACCTTTCAAGAAAATATGTGCGGCATATGTGGAAAGATAAACTTAAACGATAGTCCTGTAGATGAGACTCTCCTAAGGGGGATGACATCCACCCTTATCCATCGTGGGCCTGATGATGAAGGAATTTATGCGAAGGGTGGAGTTGGTCTCGGCCACAGAAGGCTCTCCATCATTGACCTTTCCCCCCTTGCCCACCAGCCCATGTCAAATGAAGATGGCTCCGTCTGGATAGTTTTTAACGGCGAGATTTATAATTTTATCGGACTCAGGGAAAACCTGATAAGAAAAGGGCATGTCTTCCGCTCGCAAAGCGATACAGAGACAATATTGCATCTTTATGAAGAATACGGAGCTGGATGCCTGAAATATTTAAGGGGGATGTTCGCATTCGCGATATGGGACGAGAAAGACAGATCGCTTTTCCTTGCAAGGGACAGGATTGGGAAGAAACCTCTTTATTACTGGCATTCACAGGATACTTTTGTCTTTGCATCTGAGATAAAATCCATTCTACATGACAGCTCTTATCAAAGAAAGCCTGATTATACAGCAATACATCATTATCTTACATACCAGTATGTGCCTTCGCCGTGGACTGCGTTTGAAGGAATAAAAAAACTCCCACCCGCGCATTATCTGATGTTAAAAGACGGGAAGATTGAGATAAAGCGCTACTGGAAGCTCTCATATCTTCCAAAGCATAAACTGAGTGAGAAAGACTTCAGAATTGAGATTGTCGAGCGTCTCAGGGAGGCCGTGAGGATAAGACTCATGAGCGATGTGCCTCTGGGGGCGTTTCTAAGCGGCGGGATTGATTCAAGCAGTGTTGTTGCGCTTATGTCAGGGCTTATTAGCGAGCCTGTTAAGACATTTTCCATAGGCTTCAGGGAAGAGGCGTACAATGAACTCAGGTATGCGCGGATGGTTGCAGAGAAATTCAAAACTAACCACACTGAATTCATTGTCGAGCCAAAGGCTGTCGAGATTCTGGACAAGCTCGTGTGGCATTACAACGAGCCTTTTGCAGACTCGTCTGCAATTCCAACCTATTATGTTTCAAAGCTTGCAAAAGAGCACGTTACTGTTATCTTAAACGGCGACGGAGGCGATGAAAATTTTGCAGGCTATGGGAGGTATATAGCAAATGAGTTTTCAAGGACTATTCACAGGTTTTTCCCAGCCTCAATTGCAAAAGCACTTTTACCTTTAGTTATGGCAATGCCTCACGGCAAAGATCCAACCAATTTGTTTTGGAGGTTAAAGCGATTCCTTCAGGAATATTCCAATTCGCCGGAGACGAGGAATGCACACTGGCTCTGTCACTTTACGACAGAAATGAAATCAGAGTTGTATACGGGTGATTTTTCATCGAGAGTTTCAACCTTAGATTCATTTGACTTGATTATGGATAGATATAAAGAGGCAGAAGCTGACAGTTTTCTTGATAAGACGCTTTACGCTGATGTGATGATGTATCTGCCTGATGACCTTCTGGTAAAAGTTGACGTTGCTTCTATGGCAAACTCCCTTGAAGCCCGTTCACCGTTTTTAGACCATGAGTTTATGGAGTTTGTAGCAAGGATTCCGGCAGAGTTGAAGCTCAAAGGAAGAACGACAAAGTATATTCTCAAAGAAACGCTCAGAGGCATACTCCCTGAAGATGTACTCTTTAGAGAGAAGATGGGGTTTGGTGTTCCCATAGGTCACTGGTTCAGGAATGAACTTAAAGATATGGCATATGATATATTATTAAGCGATAAAGCGATACAGAGGGGTTACTTCAAAAAAGAGGCTGTAAAGAAAATCCTTGATGAGCATACATCAGGAAGATGGAACTGGCAGAATCATATCTGGAATCTTCTCATGCTTGAGCTTTGGCACAGGATGTTTATCGATGAATAGTACAATCAGACTATGTATTGTTTCTCCACTTTTCCATCCGCACCTTGGAGGTGTGGGAAGGCAGGCAGTTCTCCTAACCTCAGGACTGAAGGAGAGGGGAATAGGGCTTTTTGTGCTTTCCAGAAAGATGAAAAACACTCCTCCGTTTGAAATGCCTGCAGGAATAGATGTCTTTCAAGTCCCTGCTTTCAGGCCTGGTGTCCACAACCTTGAGGAAAAGAGTCTGGCAAATCTCCTGACATCTTTATCTTTCAGCCTTATGCTTGTGTGGAAGCTCTTCAGCTTGAGGAAAAAATATGATATTGTGCATTTCCATGGGGCAAGCCTGCCATTGTTTGTATGCCTTCCTTTTTTAAAAGTCATGGGGAAAAAAGTTATTGCAAAGGTGCTTGCCTCAGGGCTCGGAACAGAGGCAGGCTCTCTGAAAGGAAGGTATATGTTTCTCGGTAATCTTCTTGCCCTTATTGCCAAGAAGGCAGATGCCTTCATAGCGATAAGCAGGGAGATAGAAGAGGGGCTTAAGAGCGATGGGGTCCCTCAGGAAAGGATTCACCTGATAACCAATTTCGTTGATTCGGAAAGGTTTTCGCCTGCCGGCAGGGAAGAGCAGGAGGCTCTCCGCAGGGAACTGTCTTTTGAGGGAAAGACAGTTATAAACTTCACAGGAAGGATTGTGGAAAGAAAAGGCCTGTACCTGCTTTTAAATGCTGCAGCCCTGAATGAGAAGCTTTTTTCTTCTGGCCTTATCGTTGTTGCAGGAACAGGCCCTGACGAAGGCAGGATTAAAGAGCTGGCCAAAAGACTCGGCATTAAAGAGAAGATAAGGTTTATAGGACATTCAAATATGCCGGAGCGATATCTTCAGGCCTCGGATATATTCGTGCTTCCTTCATATCATGAGGGCATGCCGAATTCCCTGCTTGAGGCAATGGCATGCGGGCTGCCGGTTATTGCATCGAGAATCGGGGGCGTGGTTGATATTGTTGAAGACGGAAAATCAGGAATTCTCTTTGACCCTGGCGATGTGTCAGGTCTTGCATCTGCAATGAGCAGGGTATTAGAAGATGGAGAGTTAAGACAGAGTTTGGGGAAAGAGGCGAGGAAGAGGGTTGTTGAGAATTTTTCGATTGACAGGATAGCAGATGAATACATTAAACTTTATGGGAAGCTATGGGCCACGAGCTAAGAACTAATGTTGCTGTCATAATCCCTGCCTACAACGAAGCAGGCCTTATTGCTTCTACAATTAAGGGTATCAGAAAATTCACTGATGCGGATATTATCGTTGTCAGTGATGGTTCAACAGACAATACAGTTAATGAGGCAAGGGCAGCAGGTGCGCTGGCAATAGAGCTCCCGTTTAACCTTGGCTACGGAGCGGCACTTCAGACAGGATTTAAATATGCGTTGAGAAGGGGTTATGAATTTGCAATCCAGATGGATGCTGATGGCCAGCATGACCCATCATCAATAAAGACGCTTATTGACCCCGTTGTCAATGACGAGTTTGATGTCGCTATAGGCTCAAGATTCTCAGGTGGAGGGGGCTACAGGGCGCCGTTTGTGAGGAGAATGGGGATGTATTTTTTTGGCTTCATTACATCAATTATAACCGGAAGAAAAATAACAGATCCAACATCGGGCTTTCAGGCATTGAACAAGAAAGTTATGGAGTTTTATGCAAGCGAAGCATATCCTGTCGATTACCCCGATGCAGATGTAATTATCATGCTTCACAGGAAAGGCTTCAGGTTTAAGGAGGTCCCTGTTGTTATGCATAATGCGGCAAAGAGGTCGATGCATGGCGGGGTTGTTAAGCCGGTGTATTATATCTTTAAAATGTTGCTTTCGATATTCGTTACATTGCTGAGAAAGGAGTAATATCATGACTGCTCAACAGAAGGTCTTTGCATTGATAATAGGCGCGGGTCTTTTCCTGGTCATCATAGAGATGGTCAGGAGAAGAAGGCTTGCCGAGGAATATTCATTCTTATGGCTACTGACAGGCTTTGGA
>JAKALU010000023.1 GCA_021824065.1 Nitrospirota bacterium | reverse complement strand
TTCAAACTTCACGAATATATATGAGGGGAACAACGGGCCAATTATATCTCTGTAAACGCCGTTCATGTATTTTCTCTGTTTTAATTTCGGGTCAAAGACCTCAAGTCCTGCGTTTCGAAGAGAATCAGCTACGATGCCTTCTCTTCTGGGTTTTGTATACACTGCATACCACTGCATTTTATCTCCTCCCGTTTACAGGGCTGCCATCATAAATATTTTTATATGCTATAGGGAATATGCTTTTTATTTTTTCTGGCAGTATGCCTTCTTCTATGATTTTTCTGTAAATCTCATCTTTCTTTATGAATGAGCTCACAATTACAAAATCGGCATTAATCTCTTTGAGTTTTTCAAAAGGCATTATCCTGTATCTGAAGAAATCCTTACCAGCACGCTCACCATCTACGATGCCTGCAAATTCTATGTCAAAATCCTGCAAAGAGAGATACGCAATCTCCGCAGCCTCATCAACACCTGCAAAAACAACACTTTTTACATCATCTTTACGAAGTTTGCTGAAAAGCCCCTTAAAGTCCCTCCTTGCCACTCTGTAAAGATTTGTAAAGTTTTGGAGGTGATGATAGGTTAACCGCGTTTTTTCTGTAAAACCCTTTGGTGTGAGATAATAGGCATATCTTTTGGATGGAATCGTCTTTACAGTCACATAGCCTTTTGAAACGAGGTTTTTAATATACGAGTTAACAAGGCCGAGGGCAATGTTGAGTTTTTTACTTAAATCCCGCTGAGAGAGTGGTTCTCCCTTTGATATTTCATCGAGGAGCAAGAAAGACTTATAAGTGTCCTGATTTTCTTGCTTTTCTCCGTTCATATCATGAACGTTCATGATTTGAACATATCACAGGGTATAATACTCTGTCAAGGGAAATTTTTAGGTATCTTTACTCTTTTTTCCCATCTTCTGGAACTTCTGGTTGTGGGAGAGGGGGTGAACTTTTAAACTTAGGTGGCTGTGCCGGTGAAGTGACAGAGGGTACTATTGGCGAAACCGGCTTCTGCACTCCTTGCGATCTCTTTTGCGGCGAACTTACTGCCGGCTTGCTACTGGCTCCGCCGTATATTTCCAGCTTATCTATGAATCCTTCACGATTATATGAAATTGTATAGTCTTTTTCCTTCATAATAGTAAGCAACCTGCGAATCCCTTTCTCTATATCAACACCTCTAAAATTCGTACTTATTTTCTTATAGGCAACATCACCTGAAGCCTCTACCTTAAATCTGGCCTTCTCTGCAATCTCTTTTATCACATTCCCGAATTCAGCATCTGATAGTTCAACACTTAAAAGACCATCCTTGACTTCAATCTTCATAATGGACTTCGGCGCTTCAGGACTTCCTGCAGGGGGTGTTTCAGTCTCGGCAGTAGTAATAGATGAAAGGCAGGTTAAGATTAAGGTTAAGGCTGAGAAAATATTAATTAATCTTTTGCTTAACCTCAACCTTGTCCTTAGCCTGTTTTTAATCATTTCTCCTCTGCCTTTTCCTTTTTCTGGGCTGCCCTGTCGGCAATTATCTTCTGTGCCTGATGCGAAGGCACTTCTTCATAATGAGAGAACTCCATAGAGTACAGCCCTCTGCCGGATGTAAGGCTGTGGAGCTGATTTGCATATGTGAGCATCTCGGACATCGGAACTAATGCAGTTATCTTCTGGTTTCTCGCCTGGGATTCAACCCCCTGTACCTTGCCCCTCTTTGAGTTAAGGTCGCCGATGACAGCGCCGAGTGATTCCTCGGGAGTTGTTACCTCAACCTTCATTATAGGCTCAAGGAGAATGGGTTTTGCATCTTCAACGGCCTTCTTGATAGCCATCGAGCCGGCAATCTTAAATGCCATTTCAGATGAGTCCACTGTGTGATATGAACCATCATAGAGTGTTACTCTTACATCTACCATTGGATAACCGGCAATAATACCTTCATGCATTGCATCACCTATACCCTTCTCAACTGCTGGTATGTACTGCCTCGGTATTGCGCCTCCCACTATCTTGTCAACAAACTCGAATCCCTTTCCTCTCGGCAGGGGTTCCAGAGTTATATGACAGTCTCCGTACTGTCCTCTTCCACCAGACTGTTTCTTATATCTGCCTTGTGCCTTCGAGGCCGCCTTAATCGTTTCTCTATATGGAATCTTTGGAGTCTTCATTACGACCTCCACTCCAAACTTTCTCTTCAGTCTCTCAAGTGCGACCTCAAGGTGCACCTGTCCCATCCCGGACAGTATCATCTCTTTTGTCTCCTCGTCTCTATGGAATTTCAGGGTCGGGTCTTCTTCGAGGATCCTGTTAAGACCTGTGCTCACTTTTTCTTCATCACCCTTGCTCTTTGGAGCTATGGCATATGAGATTATAGGCTCTGCAAACTTCACCTTCTCGAATACTATCGGATGTGTCTCATCTGACAGCGTATCTCCAGTGTTTGTCTCTTTAAGCTTTGCAACAACCCCTATCTCTCCAGGACCCACTGTATTTGCGGGTATCTGTTTCTTGCCGAGAAGATAAAATATCTGACCAACCCTTTCTTTTGCGCCTGCTGTTGCATTCAACACATTAGAATCAGCCTTCAGAGCGCCTGAGTAAACTCTGAACAGGGACAACTTTCCAGCATATGGGTCTGCGATTGTCTTGAATACATATGCAGAAAACGGCTCTTTTACATCTGGGTTCCTTTGCACTATTGTTGCATCTTTTGGATTTTTTCCTTTTATAGGGAAAATCCTTACAAGGTCGAGAGGCGAAGGCAGGCAGAGTGTTATTTTATCGAGAAGCTGCGGAATGCCTATATTCTTCACTGCAGAGCCACACGTGACGGGTATAAATCTCCTTGATAGCGACCCCTCTTTTATTCCTTTTATAATCTCGTCGAGGGTCAATTCTCCTCCTTCAAGATATTTTTCAAGAAGCGAGTCTTCTGCCTCAGCAATCTTTTCTACAAGTTTTTTTCTGTATTCCTGTGCCTTGGAAAGCATATTATCGGGGATATCCGATTCGGATGCCTTACCCCCTGAAAATTTATATGCCTTCATATTGACAAGGTCGATAATACCCTGAAAGTTCTCCCCTGAACCTATCGGTATCTGCAAAGGGATTCCTTCTGCACCAAAAGACTTGCCGAGTTCATCGAGCGCACCAAGGAAATTAGCTGATTCTTTATCCATCTTATTTATGAAAACTATTCTCGGTATTTCATACTCGCAGGCATATTTCCAGACCTTCTCTGTCTCAGCCTTAACGCCTGATATAGCGCTGACTATTACAACCGCACCATCAACAGCCTTGAGGCTCCCCCTTACATCCTCTACAAAATTTATAAATCCAGGTGTGTCTATGAGATTTATCCTGTAACCATTCCAGTTACAAAAACCAAGGGCTGAGATGATGGTTATCTTTCTTGCTATTTCCTCGGGCTCGGAATCTGTTGTCGTATTGCCCTCTTCAATGCTGCCGAGCCTGTCTATAGAGCCTGAGTCAAAAAGCATTGCCTCAATCAATGATGTCTTTCCTGCACCTCCATGCGCAATCACAGCAACATTACGGATTTTGTTAACATCAAAATTAGCCATAAAACCCCCTTGTTTAAGTTATTAGTGGTCAGTTGTCAGTAGTCAGCAAACAGAATAATTTATTTACCGCTTACTTTTCAATAATATTATACGCTGAGTACTGCCTGCTGAATGCTGATTGCTATTCTTCAAGTATTTCTTCTATAACAGGATTTGATTCAGTTTTCTTTCCAGCTTTGATACTCCATATTTTAATGCCTAAAAAAGCAAGCAAGAATGCGCTGAAACCGAATATTGCTGAGATTATATCAGGGTCCGTTTCTTTAAACTGCTGGCTGAAAATCTCTTTTCCAAGAACTGCACCTGCAATGAGTGCAATTGCAGGAATACCATAGACAAGAATCGAGCCCTTAAGATATGTATAGGTTTTTATGACAACCCTGACCTTTTGTCCTACCTTTGCCCTTGCCCTGTTAACAGCCTCTATCTCCATAGACTGCTCTTCGGGTTTGCACGTACCTGCTGTGCAGCCTTCGCAAACGCTTTTCCTTGGAACCGAGACCTTTGCCAGCGCTCCCTGCACGCTTTTTACTACCCCGATCTCTTCCATAACAATAGCATTTTAACATACTATGTTTTGAAAATGCACAGTGTGCGCATCCCCTAAATTACGTACTTTATTTCTTCTATCCCGTAATCTTATTTAACCAATTCAAGTGTCTTCTTATCCAGAATAAACTTTCCTTCAGAATCAACGGGATGGCTTCCAACCATATATAAGATAGAATCTATTAAGTGCCATACCATGCATCCTCCCAATGTAAGAAGTTTAAGTATGCCAAGCCCTATCTGGCCTCTGTAAAAACGATCTATCCCTAAACCACCGAGAAGGACTGATAAGATGATAAGAACTCCTTTGTCTTTCTGGGACATCTTCATTGAAATATCATCTGATTTAGCTGATACGGATTCAATAGTTTTTTTATCCACAATTAACTTGCCTTCTGAATCAGAAGGAAGGCTTCCAACAGCATAAAGGATATAATCAACCAGTGCCCAAATGCCGCATCCGCCAAGAGTTAAAAGTTTAAGAATAGCTATCCCCACCTTCCCTCTGTAAAACTGATCCACCCCAAAGATTCCAAGCAGCCATGCCAGAAGAATAAGTACCCCCTTGTCTTTTGGAGATATCTTCCCCTGTGTTATCCTTTCTCCATTCACTTAATATCCCTCCTTTCTATTTGATTTCATACCCAGGGATTTAATGCAAGATTATAAATCCATACAGTTATCATTAGGAATCCAGACATAACATACACCATTATTCTTTCATTGTGAGTCAATTGGACCTTCACACTTTTCCCGGTAAATATCTGTATGGTTTTATTAAGCCATAAGCAACCAATAATCAAAAAAACCAGAAGGCTGTTGGGGTTCAGTGTGATAGCCTCACAGATATCTCCATGTCCGAGAAACAGAATCGCTCTTGTCATTCCGCAGCCGGGACATGGGATACTGAAAGCATTCTTAAAAAGACAGACGGTAAATCCTCCTTCATGAAAAGGGGGCATAAGAACAGATATCAGAAGAATTCCAGCCAATAGAAAATAGCTCGTGTACATCTTCACTGGTTTTTCCATGAGCCGGGTTGAGGGAATGGTGACTTCTATCTTCATTTACCTCTCCCTGTCTTGTGTTCTGCACCGCAGTTTAAAGCGATTTATCTGATTTGTCAATCTAAGGCCAAATCCGGGATTGCAGATCCAATCGCTAAAGGATATTTCCATGCTCATTTGCACCTAAACCGAAAACTTAGATGCTTATGCAGAGTATCAATTGACTTTGCTTTCATTCGGTATGTTAAAATTCATTCATGAATCCTTTGTTTGATATAGCAATCATGACTAATAACTATTCGCACGATGTTGCTACAGCTCTGTTAGCCGCAAGCGGGGCCACATTGTGGATACTTTCAAGAAACTATCCTGTCTCTGCCATATCAGAAATAGAGTCCTATTTTGTCCGCATCTATCAGAGCATAACAAGGTTGGCGACGTATGCGCTGTTGTGGATACTTATTGCAGGCGTGCCGAGAGTGGTCTTCTATAAGCAATATGAATGGTCAAACATGGCTGGAGACCTTCAGGTTTTTGCAATAATCGTTAAACACGTTGTTATGTTTTTGCTCGTTGGCACAGGACTCTTCTACTGGGCAAAGCTCAACAAGAAGGTTAAATATCTAAAACTAAAAAATAATGAAGTTAGGAGGTAAATATGGGTAGGACTTTACTAATGGGAGCAGTACTCGGCCTTGTTGGCGGGATGGTATTCAGTGTTCTGTATTTTGGCGCCGGTCAGATAACAACGCCTATGGCTTATATCCACGATATTTCAGGCGCATTGCTCGGGATTTTAATAGCATGGATTGTAGTTCTTCACAAAAAGAGCTCTGCAAAATAGGTGAAGATTTCCGGGCTGATAATATTTGCGCTTTTAGTTTTTACTGCCTTTGTTACATCGTGCTCAGACGGTTTTCCTCCCGAATTTCCTGCATCTGAGTTTACGCTTAAAAGCCCGTTAACAGGCAAAGAAACAAGTCTCTCCACTATCAAGGGGAAACCCGTAATTATTTATTGGTTTACAAGCTGGTGACTTCGCTGCGTCGAGGAGATCCCGCTGGTCAAGCGGGCAGAACAGAAATACAACAAAGAAAAACTTACAGTGATCTGGATAGGGCATGAGGACCGCATCGAAAAACTCACTGCTTATGCAAAAAAAAACGGAATACCTGATTATCTATTCGACAGCGACGACAGCATGTCAAAGAAATTCGGCATGACATACGGTGGCGGCATTGTTTTTATAAACAGAGATGCAGTAGTGAAATCAAGAATCCCAAAGGGCATTTCCCCTTCACGCCTTGAAACCGAGATAAAGAAGATCCTTTAAATGTCTGAACCATTTTTGATAGCTTTCACAAAAGCATTTCAGTGCGCCATACTCCTGGCATTTATTCTTTTATACCCACAAGTAAGAGATAAGGAGGGGCTCGGCAGGAGTCTTGTATCAGGTGTTCTGTTAGCCCTCGTTGTCGGTTTCTCACTGGGGTATATCCCGTATCTGAGCAAACAACTCTGGGATAATAAGACATGGACATTCTGGAGATACATCTCCGAATTAACAATCTTCTATTCCAGCATTGTGTTTGTGGTTTTGAGATTAAAACCTTCGGCATTTACTGTCTCTGCAGGGCTTTTCATTCTGGGATTCTCAATCTTTTTTTTCGAGGCCAGGGCAATCGGTTTTCTAATACATGACATGGGAGTTATGAAAGGGCATTTAAACAGTATAACTGCAATGGCAGCGATTGGTATAACTGCAGGCTTTGCACCGCTATTTCTCTTAAAGAAATTCCTTAAAAAGATTCCTATCAAGGAGGCATTGATACTCCCGAGTCTTCTGCTGTTCATAGGGGCATTAAAGTTTGCATCCGGCGGTGTGAAAGGGATTGAGGAAGGTGATTTACTGATAAACATACAGAAGGGCTTCATGGTCTTTCTGGAAAACGCTGTAAAACACATTCAATCCATTCTTCTGATACCAGAGCATCCATTCATAAAAGTTCCTTTCTCTGCTCTTACCAATTTCCTTTCAGGGGACAGGACAGCAATGAGTTTGATGGTCATTTCCATTATGACTCCCCCGTTGTTTGTTCTTATACATTTATTTGCCCGGCCTGACCCTATAATCAATGATATTCAAGTCGGTGCACAAAAAAGACTCAAGATTGCATTTTTCAGAACCGAACTCATCTATCAGACAATACCCGTATTGCTTGCATTTGTAACACTTGTCATTCTAATCCATGCTGCAAATATCTCAATGAACCCTCTGTATGAGCCCGTTCCCATATCTGTCAGGGAAAGCGAGGACCAGAACACTTTATTGATACCGCTCTCTGACAAATTAGGCGACCTTACTGACGGGAAACTCAAGAAATATGTCTACTATTACGGCAACAAGCAGATAATATTCCTTGCCATATTAAAGCCAGATGGCTCTGTGGGAGTTGCACTTGATGAGTGTGAGGTATGCAGGCCGGCAGAGTGGAACAAAGATGCCCGGGGATACGCACAAAAGGGAGATCACCTTATCTGTAAATACTGCATGACCCCGATAGCCCTGCCAACGATTAATAGTCCGGGAGGCTGCAACCCCATCCCGATACCATTCAAGATGGGGGAGGAAAATATAGTAATCTCCATAGATGACCTGATAACCACATACAAAAATGCAGAGGCACTGGAAAAGAAAGGGACACATCTTTGATATTTCAAAAAACCATAAAGTTTATTTCTTCGTGGTGGCTCTTTGCTCTCCTGTTGATATTTCTGTGTGCACAATACATATACTTTACGTCAGGCGAAAAAACTTTTGAAAAGTGGGTAGACTTTGTATTTCATACACCATTCGGACTTGTCCTTTATGTCGGACTAATTGTTAACCTTACATCTGCAAGCATAAGGATTCTAATTACAAGGCTGAGGAATAGAAAAATTACTCCTGAAAGCATTAAGAATATGGACACATACATAGAAATCCCTCTCTCAGACCGCATTTCTTCTGAAACTATTATTGGATGGATGAACACGAGAGGGGCCACAGGAGTTGATAAAGATAACTCATTAAACTCCCTTAAAGGAAGGTTCTCGTTCCTGCCGGGTTATATATTGAGGGCAGGGTTGATTATTTCGATGACAGCGCTCCTTTTCAGCGTTTACCTGAGAAAGAGTGAAGAGAAAGTTTTTCATACAGATGAAGAAGGACTGCTTCTTAACAAGAGAATTTATCTGACAGACATCAAATCTGAAATGCCGGATGAATTCCTGCAGATAGGCGAAAAAGGGACATTCAGACTCGACAATGCTTCTGCTGTCTTATCTCTGTCATCAAAGACATATAGAGTCACTGGCAGATTCCCTGTGAGGATCGACGGGCTTTATTACCGTGTCACACATCTTGGGTTTTATCAGCCGCTCACAGTAAAAACACCTAAAGAAGAATTCCTGAAAAACGTAGACCTTGACATACTTCCTCCAGGCAAAACTGATATAGTTGCGCTGCCTTCAGAAGACCTGCTGCTTACATTTACGCTCCACCCTGAAAAGACTATAAAAAAAGGACTTACTACAGGAAAAGTCTTTAACCTTAAAGCACCTTCCTACAGTGTAGTTTTACAAAAAAGCAAAGACAAGGATAAATCTGAAAATATAACGATAAAACCATCAGAGACTGCTTCACTTGAAGGAGTTGATATTTCACTCGATAAGAATTCATTGTTTGTAAAGATGCAGTCTGTTTATGACCCTGCTCTTCTTTGGATATACACAGGTATACTCATAACACTTGCAGGCATAATATTAATGCTCAGCCGGTTTTTCTGGTACGAAAAGCAGATATGCGCAGTCTTTACAAATAATTCCGTGCTTATCGGCTACAGGGAAGAGTTTTACAAAAAATGGGGAATACTGAAATTTCACAAATGGAGAGAGGACCTCTTTCCCCCTTAATTTAAGAGTGAAAGAGGTTCCGGACAAGCCGCTACGACAACTATAGAAGATCGTGTCTATTAACTTGTGGTCTTATTTGTAATTAAACTTCAGCAATCCTTGACAATACTGCCATCTATTGATTAAAAAGAGTAGTCATGAAAAATATCAAACTGGTTTCTCTGGTAAAAGGGGACAACAGAAAACAGAACATTATTAAGGCACTTGAACTTATTGCCTCTGATTTGCAGGATATCAACCGCTCAAAAAATATTCTGATAAAACCCAATCTGACAGATATTAAAAAACAGATTGCCAATACACATGTTGAGGCAGTAGAAGGGGTCATTGAATTTCTGCAGCCCCATTTCCCGGGAAAAAACATTACTATCGGAGAGAGCAGCGGAAGCGCTTATTACCGAGGGATGTCTACAGAAGATGTTTTCAAATATTTTCAGTATGACAGACTTGAGAAAAAATATGCAAATGTCAGGTTAGAAAGCTTTGACAGGTGCAATGAATATATCAGGGTCCCTATTAAAACCGCTGTCGGTGTAACCCATCTCCGTATTGCAAAAAGAAGTCAGGATTTTGATTATAAGATTTCGGTAGCGCCGCCAAAAACTCACAATTTTGCAATTGCAACGTTAGGGATAAAAAACATGGCTGGCTTTGTCAAACAGGAGGACATGTCCACGATTCATGGAATGAAGGGAGGAATAGAATTAGACGCGCCCAAAACTATTTTTGACAAACTCCCAAAAGGCACTATTTCTTACATGAGACGAAATCTACCTAACTGGCTTGTAAATTATCTGTTCCGTCATTTTAAGACATATGTAAAGGCCGTGAAGGTGATTCACCGGAACATCCTTTCTCTTTCAAAGCTTGTCTGGCCTGACCTTGTTGTGCTGGATGGAATGGTCGGGATGGAAGGAGATGGACCCATCGACGGCGATCCAGTGGAGCTCGGCCTGGCTATTGCATCAACAGATGCCTTGAAGGCTGACGGCGTTGGTGCGAGGGTCATGGGTCTGGAACCCGAAGAGATAGGTTATTTATTTTATATGCAGAGAGAAGGCCTGGGCGATTATTCGCTTGAAGGACTCGTCGGAGAATCAATAGAGGATGTGAGAAAGATATTCAGACTACATGGATGTTATGAGGTACAAAGGGAATGGGCAGAATCAGGCACCGAACCTCGCATAGATAAAGCCCAAACCTCCGACTGACAGCAGCACGCCGCCTATTAGCGCCCACAGAGCACCCGGGTCTTTGCACACCCTAATAAGAGCAGACTCATCAGGTTCTATAGTGACCGATTTAAAATAAAGTCCAATCTGGCCAAAATACAAAGGATGGACAGGTCTTAGAATCCTTTCATTTGTTTTCTCATTGTCTTCAGACCACAATAATTTTGCTTCCCAGTCAGTGTCATATCCATTTTCGTCTTTCTGCACTTTTATATCTTTTAGATAAAGAGTTGCCCTCTCAGCAACTGTTTTTTTCTCCCCCTTTTTAATGAGCACATCCATCTTGAACCCTATCGAGGCTGTGAGCAAATGTCCGAGCATTATAAAAAGCACGCCCATGTGCATTATCTGAGGAGAGAGCTTTAATATGAGATTCTTTTTACTTAATCTTTTCAGAAAAGCCTCTACTGTGCAGAATATGGTGCTTATTGCAAGGAGAGCGAGCATCAGTATTATTGTATATATCCACCATGTGAGCTTGAGGTTGTTGGAGTCCGATAGCCATCTGAAGAGAGGGATATCATCGATACCAGAAAAAAATGCGAGGTTCTTTGGGAGCAGTATTGAGCCTATAAATGCAAGCACAACAAATGCAAAGAAGAATCCGAATGCAGTCTTGAGAGAAATAAAAAATCTTGCAATTGCTTTCATAAATAAATCCTTAAACCAAAAAATACATTTAGAATAATGCAGATGTTGGGAGAAAATTTATTTTTCGATACCTTTGCTACCTTACTCTGATGGTAATTATGCATATTTTTATCCATGTAACGATTCAAGATAATTTCAATAAATCATCGAGTTAAATAAATTTTTGAGCAATATCTGCATTATCTGGGTTAACCGGAGCAACCAAGAACGAGCGAAAATATCATGTCCTGCATCTATTTCCATAGTTTACCCATATCTAAAACTGTGTTGGCGGACTTGGAATAACAGTCCCTACGCCAAAGTATGTAAAAAGCGCTATCACAAACCCAAGGCATCCAAGCACTGCTGCCGGTCTGCCCTTCAAGCCATTTATAAACCTCGCATGTAAATAAAGCCCGAAAAAAAACCACGTCAGCGCTACCCAGAGTTCTTTTGACGTCCAGAGCCAATAAGTGCCATGTGCGACAAAGAACCATATGCTGCCCGCGACAAGAGCAATGGAAAGCATTATCCAGCCGTGAATCGCACCCTTGTACTGCAATGATTCATATTCGCTTCCACCATTAAACAGATAATGGAGTCCAATACATGCTGATATGCCGAAAAATCCATAACTGACAAAGTAAAAAAACATATGGAGATAAAACCATGGTGTTTTTAAAAATGGTGAGATCGTATTAATCGGTGCATAGACTGTAGAAACAAACATAAAGATTGCTATCAATGGCAGCGCAGTGATTCCAAGATTTTTCATCCCTTTTCTGCTATAGAAATACCAATATGTAAGTGCCATTGCAAAAGCCATGAATGATATATTATCGTGCTTTTCTGTTAATGGAACCCTGCCAATTTCGATCCCTCTCAGAACAATACTTAAAGCATGAAATAAAATAGCAAACAGAAAAAGATAATAACCCTTCTTCCCTTCCATAAGCCCCATGATGTAAAACGCAGTAGGGATAAGGATAAGAAAAATGGTCAGTAAGGATCGCCCTTCATCTCCAAGTCCGCAGAACATTCTGACTTGTCCTTACCTGAAAAATATTGAATAGAGTGTGAGACCTATGCTTACACTTGCAGTAAGCCATAATATTATCTTATTGCGCCGTGTGGCACATGTCTTGCCGGAATATGTCTTGTAAAAAGATATTCCCAATAGGGTCATGGTAATCGGCATAAAAATAAACCTGTATTTTGCAAGCCATGCCCCTGCAGCAACGCTCCCTAAGCCTAAACTGGCCAGGACGATATTTATATTTCAGAGAAAAACGCTCATGAATGCAGAGGTAACTGCCCCGCCTTTATAAATACCTGTCCCTTTTGAAGCCGGCAAAGGACAGACCGGGCCGCTGATTGCCTGCCCAGAGACTTTTAGTTCTTCCTTTTGCTTAATATTTTTATCAAATGCAATCTTTTGTTCCATATCGAATATTTATATATTACCAAATTTATCGGTTTAAAAAATCACGTTTTAGCCACAGCAATAATGGCTGCACCTAATGCGCCTGTAATCTGAGGCTCCTGAGGAATCTGAAGCCGTATTCCCGTCTCATTTTCGATTGCGCGCACAACACCTGAAATCTGCGCAACACCGCCTGTAAAGACAACTTCAGGGGAAAACTCAATCTTGCCTGCCAATGACAAAGTTCTTTTTGCAACAGACCTGAAAACCCCTCTGAGCACTATATCCACAGCTGTTCCGCTCTGAACAAGGCCTATTATCTCTGACTCTGCAAAGACTGCGCACATCGAAGATATTTCGCATGTATTATCAGAGCCGTTTGTTATATCTCCCATACTTTCTACAGGGACATCGAGCATAAGACCGACCATCTCTATAAATTTTCCTGTGCCGGCAGCACATCTGTCATTCATTACAAAATTATTGACCTTACCTGAAGCATCAAGGCTTATCATCTTTGAATCCTGGCCTCCGATATCAATAACTGTTCTCACATTCGGGAAGAAATATGAAACGCCTCTGGCATGACAGATAATCTCGGATGAAGTTGCATCGGCCTCTTTAAAATAGTTTCTGCCATATCCGGTTGCAACGACTTTGGCTATCCTGCCCCTTTCTATATTAGAGGCAGCTAATGCATGATAAAATGCCTTTCTTGCATTCTCGGAAGGAGAAGAACCTGTATTCACAATTACTGCATCAATGATCTGAGCGGTGTCAAACAGCACTACCTTTATAGTCCTTGAGCCTATGTCAACACCACAGGTAATCATCTAAACACAAACCCTCGAATAAACAGGACTTGCCTGAGCGGCATCAGAACTTTCTCTGAGGCGAGGGATTGTATTTGAGCGGCTTATTTCGCCGATAGTCAACAACCCCCTTAATCCCCCTTTGCAAAGGGGGACACGGGGGTTGTGAGGCAAAAACCCTCGGAGGTCGGAACGACCGAGAATGAGCGAAAACACTGCATTCAGTCTGTAAATAATTTTCACAGCATCTCCATCAATGTCTGTATCCTTACTTTAAGCCTTTCCCTGTCAGAATCAGAATAGTCTGTCTCAATCTTAAGATAAGGCATATTCAGTTTCTCACGCACAAAACGGTCAATGAAATAAGATTCAACATTATAGGTATGGCAGGCATGCCATACAAGGTCAATAACAGCATCGGCCTGAAAATCGCGGGCAAGTCTTTCAATAAGTTCTGCCCTGCCCTTATTAGGAGTCATGCACGAGCACGGAAGCGCAAAATATTTTTTTGCGATTTCTTCTATCGGATCGCCGGTTTCATCAACCAGGATATCAAGGGGCTTCCAGCCTGAACACGCCTCCTGAACAACAACCACAGCGCCGCATTCCTCAATAACCTCTATAAGCTTTGTCGTTCCCTGCGCCGTGGGAGTTCCGGTCAAAAGGATTCTCGGTGTCCCGGGTTTAGCAACGTAGCTGCCTTTTTCCTTCCTGCCTTTAATCATCGAGATAAATTTCTCAAGCATGTTCAGGTGATCAGGATTCGCTGCTATACGGTATCGGAGCTCGGACAGCTCACTCCCTGTAACAACAGAAGGTTTTTCCTTCCCGAGCGAAAGCGCATCCATGAGCAAACGCCTTTCATTGTTCATCATCCTTATCGCTTTTTTAAGGTCTTCATCAAGGATGGTGATATTGAATGTTTTTTCAAGTTTACTCTTTAGCTTTTTTATTTCTGAAACCCAGTGTTCAAACGCCTCCTTCTCATCAACCTTCTGTGTGAGCTCAAGTATATGAACAGGCTTTTTCTCTGCAATTAATTCATACATCTTCTTTTTGCCGTCGCATGTTGTCTCGGCAACAATAAGGTCAGAGATCATATAAAAGGGGCAGCGGTTTGTAACTATGTAACCGAAAGAAGACTTTATCAATGGACAGAGGTTTGAAGGAAGCACCGTCTCAGCAGACGGAATAGTTCTGTTGTTTGCGCCGCATAAACATACAGGCACTGCGCCGGCAGCCAGAATTAGCTCGCGGGGTGTGAACTCACAGTAAATCCCGACAACACCCCTGCCTTTGCGCTTTGCATCTCTAACAAAATCAACTTCCTGTGACATTGATGTCCTGAAATATTCAAGAGGCTCATCACTTTTTAAAATCTCCGAACTAACAGATGAACAGCTCACCGAACAAGATGTATTTCTTCTCTGGCGCAGAAGTTCCATAAAACCCTCCATCCTGCCTACAATCTGCTCGCTCAATCTGCCGGGAGAATAAGGCACATCAAATGAAAGCACCGGGATGTTGAGCTCCTTTGAGACCTCTGAAATTATTGCGCCTTCATCAAACGGGCAATGGCTTGCTCCTGATATCCCTGATATTATAATGCCCTCTGCGCTATATTTCCTTGCCCCTTCAATAATCCTTCTTGCCCTGAATGAAGCAGAGCCTATCATTGGGTCATCCATACAATTTTCTGCAACTGAAGCGATAACAGCTTTATCTGTTGCCAGCGGATAAAAAGAATGGCTTATCATATATTCTGTTCCTGCTATGCATCCTCCCAGATCCTCTAACAAAGTAACTAATGCAGCATCTGTGGGAGGAGTAGCCCAGAATATACGCACAGGGTCAGGTGAAAGCGGAGATACGCATTGCTCAAGCCTTTGTTTTACTGTTTGAATAAGATCATCAAGAACATAGATGCTTTCATCCGGCTCCGAGCATGCATGTATTGCAATAAATTCTGCAAGCATCATCTCAAGCCCTGGCAAAGGCGGATTTTTTGCACTGTAAACTATATCACGAAGCATAGCAATCCTCTGCCTGATATTATTAAATCGTTCGCGGCTTTTTTCGAGCATGGATTCTGTTATCTTTTTGCCGCTAATCTCTTCCAGCCTGCGCATGACACCTTTCAGTTGTCCTGTTACGAATGTCAGAGCAGATTCCTGATATAAAGATTTTCCATAAGGCGTATGGAGATATTTTTCTGAAGTTAGATGCGTTGATGGCTCAAACCTCGCTGCCATCTCCCACCAGTGGGTCGGATAGCCGAGGGATTCTATAAGCTGCATCACGGCGGAGAAATCGTCACAACATGCGCCAGCACCCGCAATGCATAAATCCGGCTTAGGAAAATAATCCAGCGTTACCATTGCACCGAGCGCAGCACGCACATAGCATAGATCTTCGCCTGCGCCAAGCTTTGAAGCCTCATCAAGAAGGTGCGGTTCTTCTGCAAAACACGGCGCCCACCACAATTCATCTGCATAAAAGGTAAGTGATTCCGGCACTGCATATGAAAGCACAGGAACAGGACCAAGGTCTTTCATTGCAGCAAATATCTTCCAGCCCTTTTCTTTTGCGAGAAACAGGCGGTCTTTTTCGCTGAATATGAATGCCCATAATCTCAGGGCTGACAATGAACTGTCGAATTTAAGACGCCTGAGTAATGCATCTCCCCTGCATGAATATTCATAAGGACTGAAAAGATATTTCACGCCGCCCGGCACAAGAGAGCGCAGGAATGTGCACTGCTCCCTGTATTCCTCAGGCACATAAGGCATGCGTTCTTCCCATTCCATTACAGGTAATCTTCTCACATCGTCTTTCATCGCAATGCTAATCCGTTCAAAGAATTTAAACTGTTCAAGCGGCTTAAAAGGTTCAAACTGTTTTTTATCATAATATCTCCAGAAATGCATCAATTCGGCTCAATAGTCTCTCATGACCGCCATCTGAATAATCTGAATCAAAAACAAGCACAGGTAAATTAAATGTTTTTCTAAGTCGCTCTCGTTCTGTATACCAGTGGTCGCAGAACTTAAGGCATTTCACAAGCAGACCGTCTGCTCCTGTTGATTTCAATGTCTCTGCAATCCTGTTATATACAGAAGTATTTGGCCTTGCCCTCATACAGGAATGCATACTAAATGCCGATATTGAAAAAGACCCGATTAAATCCTCTGATTGCACAGACAAACCTCCATCAATACAATTTAGCCCTGTGCAGTTTAAAGGGATTACTGAAACCCCTTTTTCTTCCAATGCCTCAAGCACTACTGTATCTTCCAACGTCAGCGGGCTGCCTGTAAGCACGATCCTTTTTTTGCTTTTAAATTTGAGAGAATCTGAAATAATCCCCTTAAAAAATTCAGCAAGACCCTCCGGTCTTGCAACAAAGAACAAATGAAACATTGCATGAAGCTCAAGAGGCGAAATCTCGCAAGACTTCACTGCATCTGCAAGCACAGCTGCGGATAATTCACGCTTACTCTGCCATTTCATTGCAAGTTCGCTATCGAAACTTACGCCGTGTTGTGCCTCTGCATCTTTTACAAACCTTTTAATCTGAGAGGCATAGTATTTTGCAGCATCGTCAGTGCGAGTTGATGGAACCTGCACCGGATGCACTTCTTTCTTGAGCCTTTCAGAGACAATATCCATCCCACGCCTCATCTGATCGCAGGTATAAAGCCCTACCCATATATCAATATCCGCATGAAGACCGCGATTCTGCGAAATATTTCCGAGCAAGGATTTTACCAGAGGGCAGACGTCAGACCTTGCAAGCTGTTCTCCATAACTTTCTGCATCTGCTGACGCACTGCAAAGAACACGCACAGGCCAGAAACCAAGGCCTGCTGCAACAGAGCACGGAAAGGCATTACAGGTATAACCAATTACTTTTGAGCCTGAAGCCCTATGTTCCCTAAGAGACCTGATCTCTTCAGAAAACCTTTTATTACATGCCTCTTTGATCACAGAAACTTTAGACATTCATTTATTATAAGTTATTTCTTGACAGCCACAATCCTCGTTCTCCCAAAACAACCTTCCCTCGCCTTTTGCAGCATAAATCCCATCTCGCCACCCATGGCCTGCATCAAATTCATGTCCCATCCGATTATGCGGAGCGCATCGAAGGTGAGTTGCTTTGTGAGCATTCCTATATAGAATTCAATATAATCAGCGAACTCTGGTGTAAGGTCTTCTGAAACTTTTATCTCAAACCCGTGTTTCTTCAACAGCGACTCATAACCTTTCTGGCTCTCCATGTAAGGGAACTTCATAAAGGTATTGATGCGCTCAGCATCAGCATCATTAAGCCCTTTTGGCCCTTCAATCCAGTCGGTAAATGCAATCGTGCCATTTTTTTCCAGAACGCGCTCAGACTCTGAGATTAGCCTTTCCTTATCAACAACATAGCACCATGCATCCTCGCCCCAAACAACATCAAAGGCCGAATCAGACCATGGGATATTCGTGACATCGCCCAATTTGAATTCTATAGCGCCTGACATGCCGTCACGCAGTGCTCTTTCTTTTGCTGTCTTGACCATATATTCAGTACCGTCAAGCCCGAATCCTTGAACCTTGAAATTCTTGACAAGAAAGCGCAGCCCCGCTCCCAATGCGCTGCAGAGGTCAAGAACCTTCTGGCCTTCCCTGATCCCTGCCTTCTGCGCCAGGGACATGGATGAGGCGAAGCCTCCAACGTGTATCTGCTCTCCCATGATCATCTCCCAGAGCTTCCCCTCGGGTCCTGAATAGACAGCATTTACATCTTTAAGCGTAATTCCGATTTTCTTCATTTCCCAATCCTCCTTCAAAATTTATCTAATATATTCTTTGCTTAAAGTATCAAATCCAGACCACCTTCTTATAATCAGTCATGCCTTCTACAATATTAGAAGTTGTTCCTCTGTAACCAACCTTGATTTCTGACTCAAGGTTATAGTGTTTGAGACATGTCCCGCACGAAAACATCTCGACCCCCATCTCTTCAAGCTCCTTAAGCAGTGGAACAATTTCTTCACTTGTGGTAGTCAATTTTACGCCTGCATTGAGAAAAAATATCATGCCGGGGATTTCTTTTGTAACCTTTATTGTCTCAAGAAAAGTCTTCATAAGCACTTCACCGATGTCAGCTTCTCTCCCTAATACATCTGTAGATATAACGAGCATATTTAATACATTCATCTGAATAAAGATATCCTCATGTATCTATGAAATCAGACTTAAACTAATTATAAAAAGCATAATCAAACAAATCTAAATTATTTAAGCTATTAAAAATTTGATTAAATCAGTTAAAATTAATCGAGCTTCACCATATGAGTAGCCACTAATATGAGTTAATACTAATATATGCAGCCTCAAATAGAAGACCTCGCAAAGATACTAAAAGTTCTTGGGGACCCTAATCGTCTTGGAATAGTTATGTCAATCGGCAAAAGCTCCCGCTCTGTAACAGAACTCATAGATGCTACAGGGTTGTCTCAGACACTTGTCTCTTTTCATCTCCGAGTCCTGCGGGATGCCGAAATCGTAAAAACAGAAAGGGGCGGCCCTTTCATCTATTACAGTCTTTCAATGCCTGTACTTTTGGATATAATTACAGAACTTTCAAATACAATAAACCTTAATAAATAAAAACAATGAACGGAGGTTATTCACATGGGTAAAAGTAAGATAGATAACATTCTATCAGGGATCAGTCCTGCCGCTAAAAAGGGGATTCTTGATAACCTTGTTTCTGCCCTGTTAAGCGAATTGAATGAGGCAGAAAAAAAAGAGATGATAAAAACTATTCTAAGCGGAAAGAAAGAAGGCAAGCAGCTTGAATCCATGGTCGAATACTGAATCAAGGAATGCACGGATTCAGGCGTGAATCCGATTGAGATGAGCAAGGAAGTCTTTTCAGTGGCAAGTCATTCGTATGAACTTGCAACGTATTCAACACCCGAACTCAGGGGGCTTTTCAATGACTGGCTCAACGAAATAGAGCGCGAAATAATGGCATTCCTTAAAAACAGGAAGACTGTTGACCCTGATGAGGTTGCTAAAAAATTCAGGCTAAAACGCAAAAGCGTTATTTTTATTCTGGGTAAGTTAGCAGGTGAGGGGAAAATAAAAATGAGGGCGTCAGGAGCCAAAGCATAATCTTCATTATTTCTGGTGGAGGCGGCGGGAATTGAACCCGCGTCCGAAAGCACTACTCCCAGGTTTCTACATGTTTATCCTGCTTTTTAAATCTCGGTTGATGAACCGCCAACAGGCAGGCTTTTCATCAACCCATCTCCCTTAATCTCGCCTCAGGTTCAGGAGAAAAAGACCCAAGGCCAGCCTGCTGTCCTTCGCTATCCCTGAAACACAGGCGATCCCAGAGTAGCGAGCTGCTTTTAATTAAGCAGCGAGTGCCAGTTCGTTATTGGCGTTTGTGTTTGTTTCCACCTTTTTACGTGGTGATGGAGCCACGACATGCCGCCTGAGCCTCATAACCCCCGTCGAGCCCTTTCGCCCCCGGTTGTAAAGGCTTTGGCCTTATTTAATTATAACATGATTCAAGTCAGCGATGCGCAGGGCTGGTTTGAGCGGCATAAGAGATTTTTCACCACGATGCAGTATAGGATGGGAAAGGCTGATGAAGAATTCTTATACGACACCTTACAAAAGAGACCTTTTAAGAGATTTGGAAAAGACCCTAATATAAATGGAACAGGGTACGCTCATATAATTATCTTGTCGATTATAAGAATTCTGAAGCAGGCTTTCCCATAAACCGTCCGTAAAAGACACAGTATCCTGTATCACCTGCTTTTCATTGCCCTTTCAATCATCCGCTTTGCCTCCCGCTCCTTTATCGTCTCTCTCTTCTCATAGAGCCGCTTGCCCTTTGCAAGTCCAACCTCAACCTTCACCAAAGGACCCTTGAAATATATCTTCAAAGGAATAAGCGCATATCCTTTCTGCGCAACCTTCCCCCTTAATCTCTCTATCTCTTTTCTGTGCAGAAGGAGTTTCCTTGTCCTCAATGGTTCGTGATTGGTAATATTACCGTGGCTGTACGGGCTTATGTGACAGTTAAGGAGAAAGACCTCGTTATCTTTCACTATCACGTAACTGTCTTTTAAGTTCCCCTTGCCTTCCCTCAAAGACTTCACCTCGGTTCCCAAAAGAGCAATGCCTGCCTCGATCGTCTCTTCGATATGGTAATCGTGATAAGCCTTCCTGTTCTGACAGACGATGTTCATAACATCTTTCATAATTATAATGATGATAACAGTATTATGATAAAACTTTAAAGTGGCGGGTTATCTGCCTTGAACTATATGGTCATAACATAAAACATAGCTCCACTTCCCGTATTATTTCTTCCTCTTTGGCCTTCCACCCTTCTTTGGAAAAAGATCCCGCCCCAACATCTTCTCAAGTTTCTTTATAAACTTCTCACTGCCAAGCGGTCTTCCTGTAGATGTCGAATGCCTGATGGTTTCATTTATATCCTCGTCATCCTGTTTTAAAAATGCCCTGTATGATTTAATTTCCTTATCATCAAACCGACTCTCCTCTGAAAGTACCTTGTCTTCAATACCAAGCACATGGGCTCTTGCACTTGACCATTGATAGTTTTCTGCTCTCTTGGCAAGTTTTGCCCTTACCGGATTTTGCTCTATGTACCGCATTACTGCCCATAAGTAAGGTTCTTCCTCTACTACTGACGAAAAAAATCGGTTTTGCCATAATCTTCCACTTCTGTTATGTTTCCGATTTATGTATTGAGTATAAACCAGATTTGTTCCGCCAATTCCTCTGGCTAACGATATTTCCTTCTCCGGCACTGCAAGGATGTGGATGTGATTTCCCATCAGACAGTATGCAAGTATCTTCACTTTATATTTGTCTTTGTATCGTTGAAGCACATCAAGATAAAATCTCTTGTCTTCATCATCAAAAAATACTTTCTCCCTATTATTCCCTCTTTGTGTGATATGGTGAGGGTATCCCTCTGCACATACCCTTGCTATCCTCGGCATGGGTATTATGCTATACAAACTCTCTGGTTTTGTCAACAAATATGGGAAGTGTCCCTATGTTTCTATGCTTTTCCCAATCCCAAAGTCAAGAAATAAGTATGGTGTCCCCCGAATTAACACTTTATGTCTCTATATCTGAGCATTTGAATCATTTCTTATATTGCAAGAATAGTATTTTTGTTGCTTTTTTATTCCAACCAAGAAGCTCCATATAAAAGGCTTCCCTTAAATATCCTATGACTTTTAAATTTATCCATATCTAACAACTCTAATGTTGAGTATTCATGACCTGGTGGGATCAGTATAGCTCCGCCCCCCGCATATAATAGATAACGCCCATCTTTAGAAAATTTCACCAGATAATCAAAAAAACCTTTCTTAACAACTTTTTTGAAAGAACCATCAATATTTATAGAACAAAGTGCATTATTATTTTCGTGAACATAGAATATACGTTTTCCGTCTGGATGAAAAATAGGAGAGATGCCTTTTTCTTGAAGGATAGTAAGTTTGTCGCTCTTAATATCATAAATTGCAATTTTTTCATCATAGGTAATAAACGTTAGCAATTGACTATTAAATGACCATGCTGGCTTCGCGATTCGAACTTCGACATCTTTTATTTTTTTAATATTCTTGCTTGTCATATCGAATAAATTGATTGTGTCTATTCTTTTTTCATGCCACTTAGGATAGGCCATAAAGGCTATAAATTTTCCATCCGGAGACCATGATGGATAGTCATAATTCTCATCTCCTTTAAGAAGTGGCTGCAGGCTGGTTCCATCAATATTAACGCTTACTAAGTAATATATTTTAGCCCCTTTCATTGTAGGTCTTCCCTCTTCCCATGAGAGATAGCCCATAATTATCTGCTTACCATCTGGTGATAATGTAGGATGCCTATACTCATCTTTACTTTCCAATATTACTTTCCATACTGGTTTCTTATTTGTAATGGTTTCCAAATCTAATATCTTAATTTCATTCTGTGATGATAGGACAATTTTACCTTTTATGTTTTTTAACATAGGTGCATCACTACAAGCTATAATCGGTATATAGATTATAAAAACTGTTAGTAATATACCAAAAACATATCTCATAATATAGTAACACCCTTTCTATCTTATTGTTGCTTTATCAAGCTGCTGCCTTGCCCATCTTTTACAATTAAATCCTGTTAGGTGATAGTCTGGTGGATTAGCCCTATCGGCCTCAATATTACTTAAGAGTTTGTCTTCGTCAATACATTTCTGTTCCCAACATTGACCATCATGTTTATTATATTTAGCAGCATCTACATCCCGATCATCATTTATAGCAACCCGACCAGGCCCGCTAAACCAGTCATCTTCATTTTTGGTTGTAAAACCATATGTAGTCTCATTCACCCATAAGAAAGCATGATAAAATGTACCAAACGCATGCCCTCCCTCGCCAAATGCTTTAAGAGCACGCGTACAATATTTAACCCAAAGTCCCGATGGGTCAATTTTGGTAATGGGATTTGCATGTGCGTAAAGATATAAATTCATTCCCCCTTCAAACCCAATCGGATCTTTCTGTATGTATCTGCCAGTGTATGCATTGTAGTCTCTACGCTTGTTATAATGCAATCCAGTCTCAGCGTCGTAATATTGTCCAGGGAGCCGGAGATTATTTGTTACACTTCCAGTAATTGATAGCGGTTCTCCGAACGGCAAGAACTCTCCTTCCCAGACTTTGTCGCCTTTGCTGTCTGTCATGAGTATCGGCGTACCAAGATGATCTGTGTGATAGTAATACGTTTCTTTCAAGTCAGCGAAGGCCGTTACTGAGATGTAATAAGTCGTTCCATTGGTTAAACCAGTGATTGTATAATTAGTTGTCTTCCCGACATCTGTTGAGTCTGTATAATTTCCAGAAGTTGTTCCATAATATATTTTGTATCCGTCTACTGGTTCAGCGTTAGCTGTCCAGTTTATAGTAAGCTGTTTATCTGCTGGTGTGACGGTTAAGCCGGTAGGTGTATCTGGTAATGTCATCTCCTCCCACCATTCGTCAATACGGGAGATAGGGATAACATAAAACTCCTATTCTCCTAATATAATGCCGATTGTACTTCCATCGCTTATATCAATAAAAACCAATGCACCGCCTCCGAACGTTGGTTCCTTTAAGGAAAATTGTATGACCCAGAACTCTTTTTCATTAAGCTTCATTTTTTTTATATTGTCACTTTCAAGAACGGATGGAATCTTTTTTGTATAGTCTTTCCATGCAGTATTATTTTCATCAGCAGTAATACGCATTTTGTCAATATCAAATCCAAGTTTCTTTAATTCCATTTTTGCCTTTTCAATGGCTTCTTTTAATTCAAACTTTTTTTTCATCATATTTGCACTATCCCCTGTGGAAATAATACATCCTATATTAAACATAATCGTAATCATAGCCAACAATGTTACTATACCTATTATATACTTCTTCATTTTTCCCCTTCCTACTTAATTATGGATACTTCAACTGCTTTCCGCTCGGTGTTCTTAAATAAATATCTACTTTATAATAATCGGCAAAATCTTTATCATCAATGCTTAAATTCTCATCATCCCATTCTGGACCGCTTTCTGCCCCATGGGTATGATATGCAGCGGTTCCATTTGATGGCTTGGATCCTGGATCAGAGGAGTGTGCTGTACCTTTATTTGGATTTGTATAGGAATATGTGCACTTGTCAGTATTTTTGTATATCCAACCAGCATATTCTAAGTCTTCGCTAATAGATGTTTTGATTATATCATCCAATGCTGTTGTGGCAGCTGCGTCTTGAGTCTGGTACTTATCACCAGGCTTTAATCCCCAACGATCAATCCAGTTCACTGGATTGGTCACATAGCTATATGGATTAATACCACCCTTAAATCTAATCGGATCTTTCTCGTGGTATCTTCCGATTTCAGCATTATAGTACCGCCACCAATTATAATACTGCCCTGTCTCAGTATCGTAATATTGGCCCGGGAATCCTAAATTATTAGTGATACTTCCTTTAATCAAATTCCGTTCTCCAAAGGGTTGTAATTCTCCCTCCCATACAATAGTTCCACTACTGTTGGTCATCATTATCGGAGTTCCCAAGTGGTCTGTATGGTAGAAATACGTCTCTTTAATGTCTGCATACGCCGTGACAGTAATATAATACGTTGTGCCATTCGTAAGCCCTGTAATGGTATACGATGTAGTTTTCCCGACATCAATAAACTCTGAATAATTATCAGAAGTAGTTCCCCAGTAGACTTTGTATCCATCCACTGGTTTAGCGTTAGCTGTCCAGTTTATAGTAAGCTGTTTATCTGCTGGTGTGACGGTTAAGCCGGTAGGTGTATCTGGTAATGTCATCCCCTC
>JAKALU010000153.1 GCA_021824065.1 Nitrospirota bacterium | reverse complement strand
GGGTATGTGGGAAGGCCTCCTTCAGAGGTAGCTGATGTGATTTTCAGGGCTGCATCTGGAAAAATACGTTTTAAAGCCGGCAGTGATGTGGATGTATGGGAAGTGATGTGATAAAATGAAAAACTAATTAAAGAGTGAGGGATTATGACAAAGAAAAAAACAATCTCATTAAATAAAAGCAAGCTCTACAAGCACAAAGGCAATTTCGACTGGAAAGATGTTAATACAGAATCATATAAGCCTAAAGGCGGGGACTGGGCTGATATTGTAAGAAGGGTTATTATCGGCAAGCACGGCGAATCAGCAAGATTCCATGTGAGGTATTTTGAGATAGAGCCAGGAGGTCACAGCAGCTTTGAAAAACACAGGCACGAACATGTCGTAATATGCGTGAAAGGCAGAGGAAAAGTCCTGACAGGGAAAAAACTCTACCGGATGGATTTCCTTGACACACTGTATATAGCTCCTGACACTCCACACCAGCTCAGGAATACATTCAAAAAACCCTTCGGTTTTTTCTGTATTGTGAATGCAAGAAGGGACAAGCCGAAGATTCTGAAAACTAAGAATTGTAACTAATTAACATATGGGTTTTCAGGACATAGTATTTGAGCGGTTTATTTTGCCGATATTCAACAACCCCATGCTACCTTTGCAAAGGGGGATTAAAGGGGTTGTAAGGCAAAATCCTCGGAGGTCTATTAGACCGAGAATGAGCGAAAATACCATATCCTGAGACTTCTAAGGAATAAAAAGAAAAAGTGATCAACTCAATACTACTTATAGAAGATGACAAAAAGATCGCACGTGTTGTCAAGATATACCTTGAGGAAGCAGGGTTCAGGGTAACCCACGTTGAAAGCGGCAAGGAGGCAATAGAATCTGCACTGAAAGAGACTCCTCAGCTTGTAATATTAGATTTGATGTTACCGGATATCAGCGGAGAAGAAGTAATTCAGGAACTAAAAGAAACCGGTGATTTTCCGACAATTATGCTCACATCAAAATCCTCGGAGGAAGAAAGAATTGCAGGGTTTGCCCTTGGCGCGGACGACTATATAGTAAAACCATTCAGCCCAAGAGAGCTTGTTTACAGAGTTAAAGCCCTTTTAAAGAGAGCACAGAAAAAAGACCTGAGTTCTACAGAGCCTATGCGCTTCAACAATGGTTTTCTGATAATAGATGGGCAGACTTATGATGTAAAAAAGAAAGGAACAGATATAAAACTTACACCAACCGAGTTCAAGGTTCTTTTTACACTCGTATCATATCCAGGCAAGGTTTTTACACGGGATGAGCTTGTTGAAAAAGCGCTTGGCTATCAGTTTGAGGGTTATGAAAGAAGCATTGACGCACATATAAAAAATATCAGGCAGAAAATAGAAGATGACCCCAAAAATCCAACGTTAATACTGACAATTTACGGGGTAGGATATAGATTTTCCGGGAAAAGGGATGCTTAATTTTTTTATTAATAGTTATAATGCTGGGCATGGCATGTTCGCTCATTCTCGGTCATCCGCCTCAGGCGGACGACCTCCGAGGTTTTGCTTCGCCTTTATTATTAAAATCATTACTGTAGGAATTGCGTGCAAAAAAACCGCTTACATGCCGTGTCCAGCATTAACGCTATAATCTATGACAATGAAAATTAGCCTCTGGATAAAGTTCCTAATACTCCTGTTTGCAGTTTCCATCATCGCCCTTTCATCAGCCCTAATCTTAAGGGAACTGATGATAAAAGATTTCAGGGAATACCTTGAGGGTGAGATGGAAGACAGGGTCTACTGGATAACGGCAGATATCGAAGGCACATATGAGAAGTATTCTAAATGGAGAGAAGATGTACTGGTTGAAGATTCTATCTGGGCACTGATGCTCGGTCTCGAAATAAGATTAAAAGATATGGACAGCACAGTTGTAATGGATACAGACAGGGCGATCGATAAACTATCGCCTTTGATGAAACGCAGGATCATGGCTATCTCAGATTTTAAAAAAACAGGCAGAACTGAAAAGTTCATTCCCTATCCATTGTTTTTGGGTGGAACAGAAATCGGCACTCTCGAAGTGAGATTTTTAAAACCAGAAAAAGAACACATCTTCATAGAGCGCTCAAATAGACTCCTCATTCTGTCGCTCTTTACATTAGGCGGTTTTGCAGTCATCCTAAGTGTTATCTTTTCAAACAGATTAACAGTCCCTATAAAAAGACTCTCTTCTGCTGCCAGGGCTATAAGTGAAGGGGATTTAAAAAGAAGAGTTAAGATCTCAGGCAAAGATGAGATAGGGCAGTTGTCAGAGACGTTTAACATGATGGCGAAAAGCCTTGAGATGCAGGAGTCATTGAGAAGAAAGCTCATTTCTAATGTGGCACATGAATTGAGGACGCCTATCAGTGCTATCAGAGGAGAACTCGAAGGGATGATTGACGGTCTTATCTCAACTGATAAGGAACAGCTACAATCTTTATATGAAGAGATAGGGAGGCTTAAGAATATCCTTGATGGAATAGAAGAGCTCATACAAGCACAGGCAAGTGTATTAACACTCAGAAAACAACGGGTGGAACTCAAGCCATTCTTGAAAAATATAATGGAAAGATTCAGCAAACTCTTCTTAGATAAAGGTGTAGCGATGGAACTTCAATGCGGTGACGAGCTCGTGATTAATGTTGACCCAGACAGGCTTAGTCAGATCATCATTAATCTTCTAGGCAACGCCCTTAATGCAACAGAAGCCCGGGGTAATATATGGGTAAGGGCTGCAGAAAAGGAATCAGAGGTGTTTGTTGAGATTGAAGATACAGGACACGGGATAAAGCAAGAAGACCTGCCGTTAATATTTGAGAGATTTTATAGGGCATCGGTGGGAGGACTCGGTCTTGGACTTACCATTGCGAAAGAACTCGCAGAAGCGCACGATGGAAGAATAGAGGCAAAGAGCGAATATGGGAAGGGGTCAACTTTCACAGTGTATATTCCAAAATGAAATGCATTCAAAACTATATGTGGCAGGATTCATATTTTCTCAATCTTTACAATTCTTCATGATTCATTCGCTGCCCCTTCACAATCTTTTGATATCCTGGAATCAGGATATCAAATAAATCCCCATCTATTAAAAGAGAATCGGGGATTAGAAGAAGGAGGTGAATCCAATGAAAAAGGCAGCCTTTTTAGGACTGGCAGTGGCATTAGCGATGGTTCTTACAGGAGTTGTGTATGCGCATGGTCCGTGGGGACATGGAATGGATTATGGAATGGATTATAGTACGCCGAATGTGGATACGGAGACGTTGAAGAAGTTTCAGAAAGAAACCCTGAGCTTAAGGGATGAGCTTTTGACAAAGAAACTTGAACTCCGGAATGAGTATAACAAATCTGTACCCGATAAAAAACATATCGCCACACTTCGGAAAGAGATTATAGACCTGCAGACTAAGATACAGGAGATCTCAGATAAATACGGGATAGATATCCCAACAGGATACGGGATGATGGGCCGTGGTATGATGGCGGGTATGGGATGCACTTGTCCCATGTGCCAGTAGGAAATAGGAGTTTAAGTTCAGGTCGAGGCTGAGGTTAGGGAAATTCCAATCCTTAACCTTAGCTTTGACTTATCTTTTTCAGACGGATATGAATAGAATACTTACAATAACATTTATATTAATCGCTATTATCGTATTTACACGCGCTAACCAATCCTTTGCTCAGCCGATGCACAACGAGTGGCGCGAGAAGGCTCCTTATGGAAATTACTGCCCTGGCTATAGACGGGGGTGGTATGGTGCGAAGAGGACAGTCAGGACAGCAGAGCAGGCAAAAAGAATACTTAAAGAATACTTCTCTCCTTTAGACGTAAAAATAGGTAGAATTAAAGAAAGAAAATGGTTCTTCGTGGCAGAGATATTAGACAAGAACGATGTCCTTATAGATACAATAATCATAGACAAACGGACAGGCAGAATAAGGTCCATATATTAGGAGGGAAGAATGATGCACAATTGGATGTGGGGTGATTGGATGTATGGATACGGCATGGGCTGGGGATGGTTTGGATTTATCCTCATGATAGCCTTCTGGGTGCTGGTAATCTTAGGGATTGTCTACCTTGTGAAAGCGCTTACCGGTAGAGGCGCATCACCTAAAGAAGAGACACCGCTTGATATCCTGAAGAAGAGATATGCAAAAGGAGAGATAGATGCCGAGGAGTTTGCCAGAAGGAAGAAGGATTTAGAATTCTGACCACAAAAGTTATTTCTTGACAGAAAAATTTACGGTGTGATACTATAAATCTGAATAGTTGAATGATTGTTCATATATCAACATGAAAAAAACCAGAGAAGAAATCTGCGAGATAACCTATATTGATAAAAAGAAGGTGTCTGCTGTCAAAAAAAAGATGAAGCCTGAAATGACAATGCAGAGGCTTTCTGAGACCTTCAAGGCGCTTGGGGATGCTACGAGGACAAAGATAATATTTGCCCTATCGCAGGAAGAGCTGTGTGTATGTGACATGGCACATCTTTTAGGGACAACAAAGTCTGCTGTTTCGCATCAGTTGAGGGTCTTGAGAAATATGAAGCTTGTAAAGTACAGAAAAGACGGAAAGATAGTCTTTTACTCCCTTGATGATGAACATATCAAGAACCTCTTTGATGAGGGGATAAGGCATGTGAAGGAGATGTAAATCTGTTTTATTTTTTACTATTGGTTGAATAGTTGTTCAACTATAGAAAGGAAAGAGGAATGAAGAAATCCATTAATAGCTGCCACAGCAATGTTAATGAGCCTATAGCGGGGATCAAAAAGATAGTTTTAGTGGGCAGCCCCAACGTCGGCAAAAGCGTTGTTTTTGGCAATCTGACAGGGAAGTATGTAACTGTCTCAAATTATCCAGGAACCACTGTTGAAGTAACGAGGGGAAAAGGAAGGCTTGTAAGCAAAGAATTTGAGGTCATTGATACTCCAGGGATGTATTCGCTACTCCCAATAACCGAAGAGGAGCGAGTTGCAAGGTCTATACTTTTAGAGGAAAGACCTGATGTGGTCCTTCAGGTAGCTGATGCAAAGAACATAGAGAGGATGCTACATTTAACCTTGCAGCTCATCGAGGCTGAACTTCCGGTTATCTTAGACCTTAACCTCATGGACGAGGCAGAGAGGTTGGGGATGAAGATTGACCTGAATCTTCTTGAGCAAGAATTGGGCATGCCTGTTGTTGCCACTGTCGCAACAGAAAACAAAGGTATGGATGTCTTGCGTGACAGGCTCATCAAATACAAAAAGACGGCAGGCAAGGTTTTCAAATACGATGATCTGACAGAGTCAGCCATACATGAGATAGAGGAAGTTCTGAAGGGAGAATTTAACATCTCAAAGAGGGCGGTCAGATCGGAA
>JAKALU010000152.1 GCA_021824065.1 Nitrospirota bacterium | reverse complement strand
ATGATAACGCCGCCTATGTCATATATTATTTCCCTGAGTGTTATCCCCATCGGTACCTCAACAAGCCCTGTATTCACGACCTTTCCTGTAAGGGCAAAGACTTTTGTCCCTGGTGAGTTCGGGGTGCCTATGCTCAGGAACCAGTCAGCCCCCCTCTCTATGATAGGGGGAACGCAGGCATAAGTTTCTATATTGTTAAGGTTGCTCGGATGACCCCATGCCCCTCCGCCGGGTTCAGAAAGCCGTGGAGGTCTTGGCCTTGGGAACCCCCTTTCGCCTTCTATAGAGGCTATAAGTGCAGTTGATTCACCGCATACAAATGCCCCAGCACCTTCTCTTATATCAATTGTAAAGTTAAGACCGCTGCCGAGTATGTTTTTACCGAGCAGTCCGAGTTCCTCTGCTTGTTTTATAGCTATACCGAGGTTCTTAACTGCTAAAGGATATTCGTGTCTTACATATATAAGCCCGTATTCAGCGCCTATTGCATATGCGCAGAGAAGCATTCCCTCGAAAAGACTGTGCGGGTCGCCCTCCATTACAGACCTGTCCATGAATGCACCGGGGTCACCTTCATCTCCATTTGCAATAACGAATTTAATCTTCCCTGGTGCTTTTTTAGTATGTCTCCATTTTTTGCCTGCAGGGAATCCTGCGCCGCCTCTCCCTCTGAGATTGGCTTTATCAATCTCGTTCAGGACTTCGTCAGGTGTTATTGAGCTCAGGGCTTTTTCTAAAGCTGAATAACCTCCAACTGCTATATAGTGATAGATATTGCGCGGATCAATGAGTCCGTTATTCCTGAGGGCAATTCTAAGCTGTTTTTTATAAAAAGGGACACCTGTCATTTCTGGTACAGGTTCGCTGAGGATATTTTCCCTGTAAAGACTCTGACGATAAGGCATTCCTCCAATAACCGTATAGTTCAAAAGCCATTTCGCATGATCAGGCTTGACCTTCTGGTAGAATATACCCTGAGGTTCTACCTTCATCACAGGACCTTTCTGACAGAGACCCTGACAGCCTGTTTTCACAATATCGAGTTTTAAACCCTTTTTGTTTGCCTCATCTTCAATAGCAGTTATAACCTTAGAGGTGCCTGTAGCTGTGCAGGCTGTTCCGCTACAAACTCTTAGCCTTGGCACATCAGGTTTAAAAGTCTCCTCTTTGATACTGCTTCTCAGATTTTTAAGGTCATCTATTGTTTTTAATCTATCCATCTGTCACTCCATATCCCGATCGTCATTTAAAAACTTGCATAACTTGTGCATTTTTCATTTTTAACTTTTAACTCTCTTTATTATCTCATTAACTTTTTTGGGACTCAGGTCACCGACAACCTCTTCATTGACTGTAACAACAGGTGCCAGACCGCAACAGCCAACACAACCAACGGTTTCGAGTGTCAGAGATAAATCAGGCGTAGTCTCGCCTTCTTTTACACCAAAAGACTCTTCAATTTTTTCAAGCACCTTTCCAGAACCTCTCACATGGCAGGCAGTCCCTGTACAAACACAGACCACATTCTTGCCCCTCGGCTTGAAATAGAAATGCTTGTAAAAAGAAGCAGTACTGTAAACCTCTGAGAGAGGTATATCAAGCTTCTTTGATAGTGTCTTTAGTATATCCTCGGGAAGGTAATTGTATTCTTTTTGTATGTCTTGAAAGGCGTGTATGAGAACGCCTCTTTTCTTCTGAGCATCTGTTAATATATCTTTGACATTGCCAATCTTTTTGTCTATATCAAGTTCTTCTACTTTCATTCAGCCTCCGAAATATAGGTCATATATGTCTTATTTGACCTATGTTAAACGCTTCTCAGTAAATCCCTAAGTGCGGCTTTGCTGCCCTTTCAATCTCACGCCTTGCAGCCATATCCATAAGAACCCTCTCTGTGCCGAACCTCCCCGGTTCGTATTTCTTCAGTTTGAGGGCTTCTCTTGCCTTATCAATATAATCAAGGGCCATTGCAAGTATTTTTTCAGGGTCAGGTTCAAAGTGGAGTGCGCCTTTAAATCTCTCGAACCAGACCTCTGTCATTATCCTTGTTACTTCCTGGCTTGCTCCAACAGGCGATTCTCCTCCGAATATAACAGGAACGCCCGATGCCGCAAAATAACATCCAATGGAAATTGCCTTTTCAGTAATAAATTCAGGGGCAATACCCACTGCAGGCATACCGCCTATCTCATCAGAGAGTCCTCCCTCTGCAGCCATTGCAGTGGCAATTGTCAGTATCCTTGTATTATCAACACAGGCGCCAAGATGAAGGATTGGCGGAATTCCAATTGCCTCGCATACTTCTCTGAGCCCTGGTCCTGCATTTTCCATGGCCATTTCTGGCGTCAGGTAGCCCGCAATACCGCATGACTGCGAACCGCAACCGGTTGATACGACAAGGACGTCATTTTTAATTAACTCAATCGACAGGAATTTGTGCATGCCTGTGGCTGGAAACCTCGGATTGTCACATCCGGCAAGACCTACGACACCTCTAATCCTTCCTGCCATGATTGCATCATTCAAAGGCCTGAAAGAGGCTCTCCATCTTCCACCCTGCATATACTCAACATATTCATGGGAAAATCCTGCTATTACAGGGAATTTCTCTGTAATATGACTTCCCTTAGTCTTTCTGTTGGGAAAATTATCAATAGCCATCTTTACTATTTGCCGTGCTATTTCTTTTGCGTTGTGTTCGTCGAATTGCATATGTTGCGCGCCGGGGATCTTTACCTTGTCAGAGGTTGTTATGACCTTTGTATGAAACTTCTTGGAAATCTCTGTTAGAGCAGGCATTATGCACTGGACATCTACGACCATTGCTTCTATAAGCCCTGTCATGATAGCAAGTTCCTGGTTGGTAAAACCTCCTGCGGTTGGTATCCCCCGCCTCATCAGTACTTCGTTAGCTGTGCAGCACAGGCCTCCAAGGTTTATTCCTTTTGCACCCTTTGATTTTGCATATTCAATTATCTCGGGCTCGCACACCACATCCACTATCGTCTCAGCGAGGGACGGTTCATGACCATGAATGACTAAATTGACCTCATCTTCTTTAAATATCCCCAAGCTTGCTTCTGCCTTCACAGGGGCTGGTGTTCCAAAGAGGATATCAGTGATTTCTGTTGATATCATGCTGCCGCCCCATCCGTTTGCAAGGGCGGTTTTCAATCCATGGGTTAAAAGTGAATCTGCATCAGCATCCATTCCCATTGTAGTTCTGTCCATAGCCTCAGCAATTTCCCTATCTATACCCCTTGGGATGATACCCCATTTTTCCCATCTCTCTTGAGTCTTCTTAGGAGCTCTTTTAACAAAATTTATCACTCCCCTTTGCCGTCCAAAGTCCTCTAAAAGTTTTGTGGCAACGTCCCTTACCACATCATTTACAGGTCTGCCTTCAAATTCAATGTCAAGGTATCCTGCTACTCTGTATAGTTTCTTTACATCTTTTATCTGGAAGTCTTTTGTCTCACCATTGGCAACTGCAAGCAGAGTAAATGCCATATCCCTTCCATGGTCTCCGTGGCAGGCAGTTCCTGCTGCTATCATTCTGACCAGATTCCTCGCTGCAACAACCGGAAGGGTTGCGCCGCATATGCCCCTTGCTTCTTCCTCAGCATTTTTTCCGACAAGCCTGCAGGGACCCATATGGCAGATTTTACAGCACGCCCCTGATTCACCAATGGGACAGGGTTTAAGTCTTTCTGCCCTTTCAAAACATGTCTCTAAATTATGGGCTTCACCCCATTCTATTATCTGTTCTGCTTCTTTATTTGCGCTTTTTATTGCTTTATCCATCGTTGACCTCCAACTTTTTAAAAGTAGTAAGTAGTTAGTAGTAAGTAGCTGAGGGCGATTTTTGTTTTATCTTTATCTTTTCCCTCTTAACTACTGACTACTTGCTACTTTCTGCTTATTTTTTATTATAACATCGGCTCCATCTCGAGTGCCGGGTGTCCTACACTCGTAAGGAACTCAAGTAATTTTTCTGAATCCTCTGCAACTGTTTCATCAGCAATTTTATCCAATAGGTCGGGGACACCTTCTTCCGCAGCCCTTTTATTGAATTCGTCTTTTAGGCTTTCTTTCAGGTTTTTTGTCATCCACACGATCCTCTTTATGCCGCCGTCTCCATGGAGAAATTTCTTGCTGACGATGAAGTTTCTTCCAATGCCCATGAATCCAGGGTTCTGTGTTCCGCCGCCAACACTCCCTGCTAATGTGGAGAACTTCATTCCGGCTGGTGTCATGCCTGTATGTCCTCTCTGGACTATCATTATGCCGTTTGCCTCAGGAATTATGGCTATTATGCACTCGAAACAACCACATGAAGTCATCGGGTTTTCCATTATGGTATAAAGGTTAAGTGTTTCTACCGCGCCGCCAGATGCCTTCTTCAGATATTCATCGATGCCTATGTATCTCCCATATCTTTCATCTAAAATCTCACCTTTTGGAATGGGCTGGTTTCCACCTGTTGGGTCTATTTCGAATGCAGCCTTACAGTCAAGCCAGTTATATGCGCCACAGAGTCCAAGTCTTTCAGGGCTAATAACACACACATGGCTTGGTGCAAATGACTGGCATAAAAGACATGAATAAAATGTATCAACTGCCTCATCAGTAAGGCCTCCAAGCCGCTGGTCTCGCTCTTTATATGCCTTTCTTGCCTCTTCCTGCGTAGCGAGAACGTCTTTTTCATCAACATAGATAGTGACCTGAACTTTATCCACGATGGACTTAAACCTGTGGTGTGCCATTGTGGCCTGAATTATGCCTATATGCTCAAGGTTCAATCCATCTTTCTTTGCATTATTGCTTATCCTTATCCAGTTAAGGTCACGCTGGCCCATATGCCACAGGCCCTGTGCTTCATTCAGATTGTGATGTACCTTTCTTTCTATGATAGACTCAAAATCTTTCTGCATCTTTCTTCCTGCTACATCTATGACAATACCGAGCGGCATCTGTCCGCCTTTTTCGAACTTCTCTTTCCAGTCTGTTCCAACAATAGTTACTTTATTGTCTTCTATCTCATCAAGTTCCTTCATCCTTACCCATTCAAACGCAGGGGTTCTCTGCCCTCCAAACTCAATGAACATATCCTCTTTTCTTATTCTTTCACCCTCAAATGCAGGCCCGTAAGCAACAGGTATAGGAGGCTTTTCAACGGTTATTTTTAACCCTCTCACCTCAATGGCTCTCTGAATTATCCTGTTATGGTCAAACTCTTTATCAACCTCTTCATAGGTACATACACCTGTTGGATGTATGACCGGCACATCTGTATCTGCAATAGCAGGGAATCCCATGTTTATGGCTCCTGCACCTGTTGACCACTTGATGTCGTCGAGTTCCCCCAGCACGACTGCAAATGCAAATACCCTGTCCTTTTGATATTTAAAGATCGG
>JAKALU010000151.1 GCA_021824065.1 Nitrospirota bacterium | reverse complement strand
TTAAAGGCCTCAACTAACCTTCTTGCATTTTATTGTGCCTTTAATTTATCATATTTCCTGGTTAGAATCAGCGGTAGTTTTTAGACAAGCTCCACATGTAAGCAATCCAGAAAACCTGCACAATTTATACAGTCAAATAAATTGAAGGTAGAGATCACCATCAGCGATAAAGGTAAAGACAATTTGCCCGCAGTTACTGTTAAGGCACGTGGTTGCAACCTTAACATCGAATCCATAAAGCAGGATGCAAGTGATTATATAGTTACAGCGGAGAATAAAGATGCTAACGAAGTTTTAATTGCCTTCGAAAAAAGGGTCCCACCCACTCAGGACAAACCATAAAAAGGGGATAGGTACATTTATCAATAGATTTGAGATTTGTTGGTGATGAGGAATAATCAAGGCGGATGATTTTACAGGGGGATTCAGGTAAAATAAGGTCGTATAGAAAAGTATTTATTTAAAGAAAGCTAAGATAAACCGTGAGTTTTTTAAAGTGGATGTTAATTATCTTTATTGCTCCTCTGCCTTTGATGACGGGCATACTTCTGAGTGTGCCTATGCTTATCGTCATTGGCAGCGTGGGGCTGTTTGCCATCATTTTCCAGCCTATTGCTAAATCCATCAAAAACCGCTTCCATCCTCTGAGGAGGAAGACCCCTCCACCAAGTTTCTGGAAATAAGTGGATATGTCCTTAACTTCATCCATAGGGCTGATATCAGCAACAAGACAAGAGAACTTATGGGGTTCAAACACCATGATTGACTCTTATCCCTTTATGCTATAATCAATCAAAAGGAGGTGCGAAGTGAAGGCAAATCAGGCAACAGCAGAAGTTTTTTTTACAGCATTCAAGACGCTCAGGAATAAGGAAAAAGATGCTTTTCTTGAAAAAGTGATAAATGACCCTGAACTAAAAGAAGACCTTATTGATATAGCCCTTATCGAAAAAGCAAAAAAGGTAAAGGGCAAAGCAATCTCTGCTAGAGAATATTTTTCAAAGCGCTGCAAGTCTGGAAAAGCTGCTTGAGTTCTTATCTCGTCAAGTTAATGCCGCAGGCGCAAAAAGATCTTGATGATTTTTCAGGCAAACTGTTATCAAGGTTTGAAGAAATAATCCTCGGATTGTATGATGAACCAAGGCCGCATAATTCCAAGAAACTCAGTGGCGGCAGCTCAAGATGGCGTATTAGAGCAGGTGATTACAGAATACTTTATGAGATAGACGACGAAAGCAGGCTTGTTAAAGTCTTTCGCGTTGCTCATCGCAGAGAAGTTTACAGGTAACCCCTTGTTGCTCATACGCGGGAATGAGCTATCAAGGTTAATCGAAGAAGGACAAAAATCCCTGATATCAAAATCTGCGAAACTGTGATTTTAGAGGGGGTTTCAGGTAAAATAAGGGCATAAAGGAGGTGGGGCAAATGCTGGTAAAGATAGATACATATTTTGACGGCGAGAACTGGTGTGCGCGAGGTGTTAGCGAAGATATATTCACTCAAGGAGAAACATACGATGAGTTGCTGAAAAATATTAAAGAGGCCGTCACCCTGCATCTTGAGGATGAATTAAAGAAAGGCAAGTCTGCGGAAATACTGGTAATGTCGGAGATAGAGGTAAGCGGTGTCGCCTAAGCTCCCGCAAGTCAGCGGTCAAGATGTAGTGAGGCTTCTCGAAAAACTCGGTTATCAGATACTTAGGCAAAAAGGCAGCCATATTAGGCTAAGAAGAATAACGAATCTTGGTGAACATAATATCACCATCCCAAATCATAAGGTCATTGCCAAAGGAACACTAAACGATATTCTCACACGTGTCAGTCTCTGGAATAATATAAGTAAAGATGAATTGGTAAAGATGTTATAAAAATCAAGGTCAATTAGTGGGGTCAGACACCAAACTTGACTCTTATCCCTTTATGCTATAATCAATCAAAAGGAGGTCAAAATGCCCAAGGTTACTATTGATGTAACAGTCGAGGATATAAAAAAACTTCTTCCGCAATTAACCGCCGAACAGGTGCTTAAATTGGATCATGAAATACATGAATATCTTGAAACACATATGATGATGAGCGTTGCCCAGACCTCATTCCCAGAATGGGAAGATAAAGAAGAAGACATTTACAGTGACGTATAAGCCGGGCGATATTGTACTCGTAAATTTTCCGTTTACTGACCTTTTGTCTTCTAAAGTAAGACCTGCCGTTGTTATAGCTACAAAAGGAGAGGATGTTATAATTCTCGGGATATTTTCAAAAATGCCGGAGAAGATTCAGGAGTCATGGTTTGTTGTTGATGAAACTGCTGATTATTTCGCAAAAACAGGACTAAAAAAGAAATCTATTATAAAGACTGAAAAGATAGCTGTAATTCACAATTCGATTATAAGAAAATCATTAGGGATTGTACCTGAGAATATATTTGCTACGATAAAAACAAAATTGAAAAAGACGCTTGGGTTGGAATAAAAACGATTTTGTGAAAGAATTCAGCTAAAATAAGGGCTAAAGGAGGTTAGGATATGCAAGTTGCAGAAAAGAAGATAAAACATCCTTACATCTCGATAGACACGAAGATTGCAGGAGGACAGCCTGTCATCAGCGGTACTCGCATAAAAGTTATGGATATAGCCATTAGATATGAACTTATGGGGCTGAGTGCCGACAGGATCATTGATGAATATCCCCACCTGAAACTTGAACAGATTCATGATGCGCTGTCTTATTACTATGAACATAAGGATACATTTGATAAAAAATACCGCGAAGACCAGTCATTTCTGACACAGCTAAAGAAACAGTACCCTTCCAAGCTCAAAGCCAAACTTGGATGAAAATCTATGCAGATGAAAATATAGAGAAATCAATAATCGAGGGCTTGCGCAGACGCAAAGTAGAAGTCATTTCAGCGAAAGAACTTGGATATGCTGGCAAGTCTGACGGATTTCACATCAAGAAGGCATCGGAATTAAAAGCAGTAATCCTCACACACGACATTGATTTCTTAAGAATCGCCACTACTTCGGGTCTCAGTCATAGAGGAATAATATTTTCACATTCAAAAGAAGTTTCTATTGGTCAGTGCTTAAGAGGAGTAGAATTAATAGTGAATGTTCTAACCGACAAGGACATGGAGAATCATATTGAGTTTATATGAGGAAAGGAACTGTGGCCCTGGGGTCAAACCTACGCAATACGCTATGTCCTTTTCGGCAGATGATTTTAGGGGAGGATTCAGCTAAAATAAGGTCATAAAGGAGGTGCTTAGAATGGCAAGCGTTAAGGAAAAAATCATTAAGGAAGTTGAAAAGATACCGGAGGAAAAAATTGCCGAGCTTTATAATGTCATTCACCTCTTCAGAACAGGTATTGAGAGCAAGAAGAAGGCTGTTAAAGATAGGCGCAGCGAAGCTGTGAAATTTTTCGGCATATGGAAGGGTATGTCCGCTGAAGAGAGGACAGTGCTTGATGAGATACAGGCAAGGCGGAAGAGAACTTCGCCGAATTTGATATAAAAAAATTTTTAAAATTTTTTCTTGAAGGGATTCCAATCGGTTTTTTTATTCCGGCTCTGCTTTCTGCCTTTGCCAGCCGCTGAGGAGGGAGATAATCGAGGAATAACATAAAAAATAAAATTGCGATGGTATTAGGCTCTGGTGCTTCTGTAGTGGGATTATGAGGCAGAGATGGAGATAAGAATTTAATGTATGGCAATACTTAACGCAAAAAGAAATATGAAAATTAAGACGCCTATAATCGCACCCTCGATAAGCCACTTTATGAAAGTTCCTGTTGTAATGCAGCTCATGATGAAGTGTTGCTCAAAAGAGTAGATCTGTCAAGATGGTCAAGAAAAACTTTTTCCGGTGAAAAAATCTGTCTCACGGTATCACTTTAAACGGAACAGGTATGAATGTAACGATGAATATTATTGCTGTAAGCCAGCCGATAAATCTCCTTTTGCTGTCTAACGGGGTCTCCCAGTACAGAACAGGAGGATGTCTGAATCCGAGGATGAGCAATAACATTGCCCATATAAGCCATCCTTCCCATAAAAGGACACCAAGTATTATCATTACGAGTATGAGTATTTTTGATATGTTTATGTGTTTTTCTCCTAATATTGCATAAGCAATATGCCCTCCATCGAGTTGCCCTACAGGTATGAGGTTCAGCGCTGTAACAAAAAAGCCGATCCAGCCGGCAAAGGCTACAGGGTGTAAAAGTATATCGTACGAGTCGGGTAAGTCTCCAAAGATGAGATGTGAAAGAAGTGAAAAAAGGATAGAGTCGCCAAGACCTAAACTGCCAACAGTCCCTTTAGTTGGTACCACAGTTGACATTGACAGACCTATGATTGTTGCTATTAAAGAAACGATAAAACCTGCTATAGGACCTGATGCACCAATATCTATCAATGCTTTTCTTGTAGTAATGGGTGACTTCATTTTTATAAAGGCACCCAATGTCCCGATAAGTGTTGGCGCAGGTATGAAATAGGGAAGGGTTGCCTTGACGTGATGCCTTTTAGACGCAATGTAATGTGAGAGTTCATGGCAGAGAAGCATAAGCATAAGGGTTATGGAGAAAGGTAATCCTTTAGATATCCTTGACGGTTCTTTTATTATATCCTCCAGTGCCTGGGTTTGAAGTGCACCCACTGCAAGTGTTGAGAAAAATGTGGCAATGAATAAGATTATATGCAGCCATGGAGCGTTTTTCATGTAACAACAATCCCCCTTAAAATAGATATGGGACAGGCAGTCTCATACATTACTTTACTCATCTAAGAGGATTCCCTTTAAATCATAATCAAATGCATCAGTAATCTCAACATTTACAAAATCGCCGGCCTTGAGAAGTGACGAGTGGGCACCCCCCCTTGTCCCCCCCTTGGCAAGGGGGGGATGGGGGGGTGCCTTCTGCCTTCTGCCTTCTGGACTTTCAATAATCACCACTCCATCTATCTCAGGCGCATGGGAATACAATCTGCCAATTGCAGCTCCTTCGCTAATCTCATCAACAATAGCCTTGAACTTCCTTCCGATGAGTTCTTTGTTTTTTTCTAAAGATATACGTGCCTGGTGCCGCATTATCTTATCTAATCTTTCTCTCTTAACTGCCTCTGCTACGTGTCCCCTGAGTTCTGATGCAGGTGTCCCTTCTTCTTTTGAGTATCTAAAGACACCCAGTCTATCAAACCGCACTTCCTCTATAAAATCTATAAGAGGATTGAATTCTTTCTCTGTTTCAGATGGAAAACCTACAATAAATGTTGTCCTGAGGGCAATATCCGGGATATTACGTCTTATATCTCTTATGAGGGTTAGATATTCTTTTCTGTTCCCTCTTCTTCTCATCAGTTTTAATATCCTGTCCTCAGAGTGTTGAAAGGGGATATCGAGGTACTTCCATATTTTGTCTTCTCCGGCAATCACATTTAAAAGAGA
>JAKALU010000150.1 GCA_021824065.1 Nitrospirota bacterium | reverse complement strand
AAGTACATAAGGAGTAAAAGGATGAAGAGAAGGCCTATCCTCCAGTTTTTCTGTTTCTCTATATCAATGAATGTTAGAGGCATAGATCAAATCGTCATCCCCACAAAAGTTGAGCGAGATTAGTTTCTTATATACAAGGACTGCCCACAGGATAGGCAAAACAATTATTACAACTAATATCCAAACCATATCCTCTCCCATAGAAATTTTTCAGGATGAATACGGCATTGTTCTGAAATATGATAGCACACACCCGAAAATTATCACAAAACAAGATTTCCTGATATAAGATATTTATTCCAAGACACTAACGTTAATTCCGGTAGAAAATATGGCAATTCAATAATCTCCTGTGCTATGATATTTATCTCTAAATTTTTCTCACGAAGCATTCGTGCAGACAAGTCGTCGTAAAGGCATTAAAGCGTCATTGCGGGCGAAGTAATCCCTAAAAGCGGGATTCATCGCTTTACTCGGGATGACAAAGACAGGTGAAATGGCAGAAATTATTCCTTTCAGGGGAATTCTCTACAACACGTCAAAGACCTCTGGGGAGGATGTTGTTGCGCCTCCTTACGATATTATTACGCCTGAATACAGAGAGCAGCTTTATAGCAAAAGCCCATACAATATCGTCAGGATTGATTTTGGCAAAGAACTCGAAGGTGATAATGAATCAGAAAATAAATATAAGCGGGCTGCAGACTATTTTAATTCATGGCTGAATAATGAGATACTGGTAAAAACTAAAACACCCGGATTTTATGCGCATGAAATAGAGTATGAGGTTAAAGGGCAACTTAAGAAACTGAGAGGGTTTTTTGGTCTTGTCAGGCTTGAGGAACTCGGGAAAGGCAATATACATCCCCACGAATGCACACACTCCAAACCAAAGGCCGACAGGTTGAATCTCATGAGGGCATGCAGTGCGAATATAAGTCCAATTTTTTCACTTTATAACAGCCCTGATAAAAAAGCATCAGAAGTAATAAATAAGATAATAAGTCAAAACAAGCCCTATATGGAGGCAAAAGATCCCGATGGAGCAGTGCACAGGCTCTGGGTTATCGAAGATAAAAAAGATATAGATATAATCAAAAATGACCTCAAAGACAGGGCAGTATTCATTGCCGATGGCCATCACAGATACGAGACAGCGCTTGAGTTTCAGAAAGAGATGCAATCAGAACACAGGGCCCAGAACACAGAGCCCAGACCTTGGGATTACGTCCTGATGTTTCTTGCCAATATTTCAGATGAAGGGTTAACAATACTTCCTGCCCACAGACTTGTCAAGAATATGCCCGGGAATCCTCTCGATATCTTATTAAAGCATTTTGATATAGCAACTGTTCCCGCATCTGAAGATATAGGAGAGAGCATATCAAGATACGAGCATGCAATTGGTTTCTATCAGCACGGCAATGGCCAGCAATATATTCTGAGATACAGAGGGTCTGGTCCTGATGATGTGCATCCTGCTCTGAAAGGACTTGATGTTACCATACTTCATGAACTAATATTTAAGAAACTGCTTAAGGTTACCGATATAGAATATGAGATGGATGTGAAAGAAACTATAGACAGGGTTAATAAAGGACTTTATGGTGCTGCATTTTTTCTGAACCCAACAAGGGTTGAAGATGTTGAAAGAGTTGCACTGTCAGATGTAAGGATGCCGCCAAAGTCCACATATTTTTATCCAAAGCTTTTGACTGGTATGGTTATAAACAGCTTTAGTTAAATAATTTAGTTTTCAGTTGTTAGTCTGAAAACCGAAAACTGACAACTGAAAACTGGCACTAACAACTATCAAGAAGGAGGGCTTATATGTCAGTTAAGGTAGCAATTAATGGTTTCGGAAGGATTGGAAGGATTTTTTTAAGGGCAAGCATTGGATATAAAGATTTTGAGGTCGTTGCAATAAACGATCTCACGGACTCTAAGACACTTGCACATCTGCTTAAGTATGATTCTATCCACGGCATCTTTAGCGCAGATGTAAAGGCCAGCGATAACGGGATAACCGTAAATGGTAAAGAGATAAAGATACTTGCAATTACTGAGCCGGAGAAACTGCCGTGGAAGGACCTCGGGATTGATGTTGTTCTTGAATCAACAGGGAGGTTTACAGACAGGGCATCTGCATCAAAGCATCTTGATGCAGGGGCAAAGTGGGTTGTAATATCAGCGCCTGCCAAAGACCCTGATGTTACAGTGTGCATGGGAGTAAATGAAGAAGCCCTCGACCCGTCAAAACACAAAATAATCTCAAATGCATCATGCACAACAAATTGTCTTGCACCTGTTGCAAAAGTCCTGCATCAGGAATTCGGCATAATAAGAGGGTTGATGACAACAATCCATTCATATACAAATGATCAGAGGATCCTCGATCTCCCGCACAAAGACCTCAGGAGGGCAAGGGCTGCTGCGATGTCAATGATACCGACAACAACCGGTGCGGCAAAGGCAGTTGGTCTTGTGCTCCCTGAACTTAAAGGCAAGCTCGATGGCATGGCAATAAGGGTTCCGACACCTAATGTCTCTGTTGTAGACCTTGTGGCTGAACTTAAAAAAGATACCACGGCAGAAGAGGTGAATGCAGCCTTAAAGAAAGCATCAGAGGGCAAGATGAAAGGGATTCTCCAGTATACAGAAGACCCATTGGTATCCATAGATTTTAACGGCAATGCCCATTCCTCTATTGTTGATGCATCTGTTACAAAGGTGATCGAGGGGAGGATGGTAAAAGTCATTTCATGGTACGATAACGAGACCGGCTACAGCTCACGGGTACGCGATCTGATAATCTATCTTACAAAGAGGAGTTAGTTTATCATGATAAGGAAAAACAACAATCCTGCCCCTATAAAGGACATACTGAGTAAGCTCACGATTGAAGAGCTGAACATAAAGGGCAAAAAGATATTTATAAGAGCTGACTTTAATGTGCCATTGGATGATAACCTCAGCATTACTGATGACCGCAGGATTCGTTCTACGCTGCCTACAATAGACTATGCAATAGATGAAGGGGCAAAGGTCATACTTGCTTCTCATCTTGGAAGGCCGAAAGGGAAAGTAGATCCCAGGTTTACCCTTGCGCCTGTTGCAAAAAGACTGCAGAGGCTTCTTGGCAAAGAGGTTATTTTTGCACAGGACTGCATCGGGCCTCAGGTAGAGGGCATTGTCTCAAAGATGAAAGAGGGTGACGTCCTATTGCTCGAGAATCTAAGATTTCACGCTGGTGAAGAAAAAAACGACGAAGAATTTGCAAAGGCTCTCGCAAAACTCGCTGATTATTATGTAAACGATGCGTTTGGAGCTGCACACAGGGCACATGCATCAATTGTTGGCATCCCAAGGTTTCTCCCCTCAGCAGCAGGATTTCTGATGAGAAAAGAGATAGAATATCTTAAAGGCACGGTTCAGAATCCGGTCAGGCCGTTTGTTGCTATTCTGGGTGGTGCAAAGGTGTCAGGGAAAATAGGTGTTCTCGAGAATCTTGTTGATAAGGTTGATAAGGTTATAGTAGGCGGCGGCATGGCATACACATTTATAAGGGCTATGGGATATGAGGTTGGAGATTCATTGGTAGAGACAGAGATGCTTGAGTTTGCAGAGATGATAAGGGAAAAACTTATAGCAAATGATGTTAAGTTTTATCTCCCTGTTGACTGTGTTATATCCCAGAGCATAGAGGCCGGCGCCGAGACAAAACTTGTTACAACTCAGGAGATTCCAAAGGGCTGGAGGGCGCTCGATATAGGACCCGCATCTGTTAAACTTTTTTCAGAGGCAATACAGGATGCAAAGACAATAATATGGAATGGCCCGATGGGTGTCTTTGAGATGGATGCATTCTCAAGAGGCACGTTTGCAATTGCTCATTCAGTGTCCGACGCATATGCCCTTACAATAGTGGGAGGCGGTGATACTGATTTAGCTGTGCACAGGGCAGGAGTGTCAGATGCGATATCATTCATATCAACAGGCGGTGGGGCATCTTTGCAACTGCTTGAAGGCAAAGAGCTTCCGGGCATTGCTGCCTTGACAGACAGAAAAGAAGAGTGAGTGCTTCAAATAATGCAGAGTCGATATGACCTCAAAAATTTATTTAACTTGATAAATTATACATAGAACAAGCAGTCTCAAAATTTTTATCCTCCTCGGCGGATTCGCTGAGGCGAATAATCGACAGGATAAGCAGATGGCAGTTGTAAGAGACTTACAAATTAAAGGTTTTTCCGGTTTAGGCTCAACAGGTTTTACTATGCGGAATAAATTTTTTCGCAATTCCGATATATATCACTATGTCGGGACATTATTTTTAGATGCATTTGGTGGTAATGGGCGATTAGCTCAGTGGGAGAGCGCTTCCTTCACACGGAAGAGGTCGTAGGTTCAATCCCTACATCGCCTACCATATAAAATATTCTAATTCTTCTCGATGGACTCTATGAATTCCTTTATTATTGCCCTGCTTTCCTCTGACATTTCGAGAAACTCGATCCCAACGTCATAGAGCATCGTAGTTGCATGCGGAGTTGGAAGGCACGAGGCTATCCTTCCGTAGAACATGGCTGTTTTGCCCCCCGGCAGGTATATATCCATCGGGACCCTGTCTTCCAACTCGAATGACTGCATGGTCTCTATGAGCATGCCGCCAAGGCTTATCTTCTTGACCTTATAACTTAAAGGAAAATTCAGTACGGCCTTTTCCGGGGAGCGGATGTTGAACCTTATACCACTAAGCCTGTGGTTTTTAACATTCTTGTGTTCCTCGATAAAGTTAACAAGCTCTGCCATCTTCTCTGACATGACATCCTTAAACTGCATGCCAACCCTGTAAAAAGGTATAACCTCTTTGTGAGGTCCCTTCCTGCTTTCACTCAGGATAGACCACACTACTAAACCTCTTAGTGTTAATGCCTTACCCCCGTTTTTGAGCTTGAGGGTATATTCCCTGTCTACCTCGAGCCGCCTCTGGGATTTTAGAGCAACGCCACCCGCGCTTATGTTTATAATCTCGACATCGACTGAAAAATTGACATTACCGTCAATGCCCTCCACTGTGAACCTTTTATACTTCCTCTTATCCTCCATGATAAAAAGGCTATCACAATTATTATGCATATGCAAGGGAGGAACAGTAAAAACAGTAAAAAATTTAATAAAATAATGGGAAAGACCAGATACATTTTTGTTGTATTTTATAAATTTTGATAAGATGTACTATATACTGATTTAAACAAGTCGATGTCGGGATGAAGGCATATCATGATTAAGGCGAACAGGATAAAGGATAAGGGTAAGAGTAAGAGTAAAGAACAGCTGATAAAAGAACTGGTAAAATTACGTCAACAGCTTGCTGAAGGGAAGGGAGCGAGAACAGAGTTTGACCCCCTGACAGGCTTGCCTAATCGCTTTCTCTTTTATGACCGGCTCGGTCAGGCATTGCTCCGTGCACGCCGAAACGGGGGTATAGGAGCTTGTCTAAAAACCCCTTTTCAATTTTTAAGTCAGCAAATTCTCTTTTCATAAAAAGTATTAAAAGTCCTTTA
>JAKALU010000149.1 GCA_021824065.1 Nitrospirota bacterium | reverse complement strand
GCCTGTTGCCTTAAAGTCTTTTTCCCATGCCTCATAACTCCCAAAACTCTCAGCAAGCTTTTTTGCGAGCTTTCCGCTTTTGTCTATTCCGCCTTTTCCTCCGAGGTTTTCGAAATAATACTCATGAAGCCTCATCCCGTTGAATTCCCAGCCGAGCCTCCTTTTAAGCTCAGCAAATTCCGGCGTAGCTGTTTTTCCGTCCTTTAACATCTGGTCGAGGGTATCAAGAACCTTATTTGTATTGGTTACATACCCCTGATACAGGGTGAAGTGGTTCTTGAGCAATGTCTCGCTGAACCCATCCATCCCGATAAGTTTTGAGTAATCTTTAGCTGAGTATGGCATAATCTTTACCTCCTTTGATTCAATATATCATAAGTGATTTGAACTTCTATGATTTAAATCATAGTAAACATTTTGTTTTAGATCCTTCTGAGAGCCTTTACAAGCTCTCTTAGAAACGCCGGCAGATCAGACGGCTGCCTTGAAGTAATAAGATTACCATCAACAACAACCTCTTTATCTTCATATAGAGCTCCAGCTTCCTTCATTTCCTGTGCAACAGACTTATAACATGTAGCATGCCTGCCCTTTAACAAGCCTGCTGTTATCAATGTCTGAGGACCGTGACATATTGCCGCAACAGGTTTATTTTTTTTGAAAAAATGCCTTGCAATCTCCACTGCCCTCTCTTCTTTTCTCACAGCCTCAGGTGCTTTGCCTCCTGGAAGAATAAGGATGTCATAATCATCCGGGTTTACTTCCTTGAGTGTTTTATTGGCTTCAGCCTCATAGCCGTGCTTTCCCTTTATCCTGCCTTTATTCATCGATGCAACATCAACACTGACACTTTCCTCCTTAAGCCTGTAATAAGGAAAAAGTAATTCCATATCCTCAAAATTGTCTGCGCTGATAATTAATGCCTTCATGGCAACTATTCCTTTTTACCCTGGAGACTGGCCATATTCCAGCAGGTTGATTATCAGTTCATCAGGCTTTGGCAGCCCGGCTATCCTCCATGCCGTTATCGGATTTATAAACTCTTCGCTGACGCAATTCCTGGGCTGATGAACATTCTTGCAGATGGCATTCAATATCGGGAAGAAGTTGTACTGCCTGTAATATTCCCTTATGAATTTTATTATGTCCATCTGCTCTTTCGTAATTTCTCTTATGCCCTCATATTCTTTTGCCAGTGCTCGTGCTGCAGTCTCATTCCACTCGTCAAAATTCAAAAGATAGCCCTCATCATCAACATTGATTTTTTTACCTTCATATTCGATAATAGCCATATTGCACCCCCTGTTGTTTAAAGGCTACCACATCCAAAAATAATGTCAATCCCAAATTTTTCCTTACGAATGTGCCTGATGCTATAATTATTCCAATATGATTAAAGCGGTTATCTTTGATTTTGGCGGGGTGCTGGCAGAAGAAGGCTTCAGAGAGGGACTGAAGGCTGTTGCACAAAAAAATGGACTTAATCCTGATGATTTCTTCAGAGTTGCCGAGGAACTAATCTATCAGACAGGCTATGTAGCAGGGATTTCTGATGAATCCAATTACTGGGATGTCTTAAGAGGGAAAACAGGCATTGCCAATAGCGATAGAGAACTCAGGGAAGAAATTTTGAAGAGATTCATAATAAGGCCAGAGGTGATAAAATATGTTGAAAAAATAAAATCTTCTGGCCTGGTTACCGCGATACTGAGCGACCAGACGAACTGGCTCGATGAAATTAATCAGAGAACTCCTTTTTATCACCACTTTGATTATGTCTTCAATTCATTTACACTTAAAAAAGGCAAAAGAGACCCCTCAATCTTCAGGGATGTCTGTTTGACATTGGGGTTAAAACCTGATGAAGTCATTTTTGTGGATGACAATATGGGAAACATAGAAAGGGCATTGTCAATTGGGTTAAGGGTTGTTCATTTTCATGGAACGCTTGAAGAGATTGATAATATAATAACGAAAACCGATGTTTAATCTATGCCGAACTCTTTAAGTCTCTTCCATAATGTAACTCTACTGATACCAAGATGTTTTGCGGTCAGGGTTCTATTGCCTTTATGCATAGAAAGAGTTGAGCGTATCTTCTCCTGGTCAATATGATTTTCATCCCCCTCGGTCTTTCCCTTGTGAAAAAGATAATCTGGCAAGTCTGAGACCTCGATGGTATCACCCTTACAGGTAATTGCACTATGCTCGAGGGCATTGATAAGCTGCCTGACATTCCCGGGCCAGCTATAGTTTTTCATTATTTCCATCGCATGTGGGCCTATTCTCCGGATGTCTTTATTATTTACGACTGAAATCTTTTTAAGGTAGTGGAACGAAAGCATAGGGATGTCTTCAATCCTTTCCCTTAAAGGTGAAGTCTGGATAAAAATAGAATTTACCCTGTAATAAAGGTCTTCCCTGAATTTATTTAAAGCGACCTGATTATGTAAATCTTTGTTTGTAGCCGAGATAAGCCTTATATTTACAGGAATAGGTCTGTGGTCTCCCACACGTTCTACCACTTTCTCTTCAAGGACTCTCAGCAACTTTGCCTGCATCATCATAGGCATATCTCCAATCTCATCGAGAAAGATACTCCCGTTATTAGCCACCTCAAACCTTCCTGTTCTATCGCATGTGGCGCCTGTGAAAGAGCCCTTTTTGTGACCAAAGAGTTCACTTTCAAGAAGATGTTCATTCAGCGCTGCACAGTTCATCTTCAGGAACGGCCCATCCTTGCGTCTGCTAAGGCTATGTATCGCGTTGGCAACAAGCTCTTTTCCGGTGCCGCTTTCACCACATATCAGGACAGGAGCTTCACTCATCGCTGCATTCCTGATCTGTTCGAATAATCTTTGCATGTGAGCACTCTTACCTAACAGGCCCATAAACCAGTACTCTTTCCTTAATTCCTGTTTCAGTTCTTCAAGCTCCAGTTCCTTCATATATAATGTAGTGATGTCGGTCATTGTCTCAACAGCGCCTATTATTTCCCCGTTGTTTTCTCTTAAGACAACAGCATTCTTTAAAAGATAGACAGCCCTTCCGTTAATTGACCTTATACGACATCTTTTGTTGCTTATAGAGCCTGTTTTGAAAAGGTCGCAGCTTTTCTGTCTTCCCGACTCAGTTAAAACCACACATGTATCGGAATCCAGTAAGGTGCATTGTTTCCCCATAACCTCATCTCTTCTGTAACCTGTTATCTCTTCAGCAGCCTTATTGAAGAATAAAATATTTCCATCTCTGTCTACGACCATGAGGCCGTCCCTCATTGTCTCAAAGATATTTACTAAGAAATTCGGGTCTTTTAGAATTTTATCAAACATAAACTATTAATTTGCTGTTAAATCGTTTAAGAGTTAATTAACGTTAATTAACAAAATTAACATATAATTGTCAATATAAAAAGATTTAACTTTAGATAACTATTTGATATTTAAGGAAATTATAATTTCTGTGATGCAGGCATAGTATTTGCTATTATATTAAACGATTTTAAATTAATCAAAGAGGTAAATGTGAAAAAGGTATTGATTGCAGTTGATGACACAAAGGCTTCAAAGGCTGTGTTAGCCACATTCCACAATTCAGTCAGGATGCCTGAAGAGGTAGTCCTTCTTCATATAGAGAGGCTTGAAGGAAGGTCATTAATGATTGATATGCTCGGTGAGGCAGAACTTTCAACCCTGCGTGAAGCAGTAAGAGACACCGAATACAAGAAGGCTCTGGATAAGAAAGCAGAGAAGATTCTCAGCTACTACAAGAAAGAACTGCAAGAGAGCAGTTCGGTCAGAGTAAGGACTGTTGTACGAGAGGGAATACCTTCTGACGAAATCCTTAAGGTTGCTAAAGAAGAAGGCGTTGAACTCATAATTCTTGGCTATAGCGGAAGAAAGGGGGTAAACAGGTTTATCAGCGGGTCTGTCGCAGAAGAGATCGGGGAAAATGCAAAGGTGCCTGTGCTTGTGGCAAAAAGGACTATTATGTGTGAAGAAGCTTATTCTTGGAGAGATGCTTATTATGCAGTGTCACTCTCTACAGTAATAATTTTAGCCATGTTTTTTTTAGGAATTGTTTTTGAGAAGGTGTTTCTACCTTAATAATAAAAACTCAAAGGAGAAAAGATGAAAAAGATTTTGGTTGCAGTGGATAACACAAAGGGTTCGAAGGCTGTTTTGTCAGTCTTCAAAAATTTGGTCAGGCCGCCTGAAAAAGTAATTCTTCTTCATGTGGAGAGGCTTGAAGGAAGGTCGTTAATGATTGATATGCTCGGTGATGCAGAGCTTTCAACATTAAGGGAATCGCTGAAGGGTACAGCGTATAAAGAGAAACTGGACAGAAAGGCTGAAAAAATTCTCAATTATTACAAAAAAGAGTTAGAAGATGGCGGTTTGATCAGCGTAAAGACCGTAATAAGAGAAGGGATCCCTGTTGATGAAATCATTAAGGTCGCTGAAGAGGAAGGGGTTGAACTCATAATTACGGGCTTTAACGGAAAGGAAGGCCTCAACAGGCTCATAACCGGATGTGTAAGTAAAGATGTCGAAAGAAATGCAAAGGTGCCTGTGCTCGTGGCAAGGGATTGTCAGATGAGAAAGCTTATGGCTGGAAAGAAGCTGTTGCTAAAGCCTGAAACCCACCCCTTATTAAGGGTGGACTTAAGGGGGTGTATTTTCCTGACAAATGCTAAAGAGGATAAAATTTTAAAGCAACTAAAGCAAGGGAGAAAAAAAATGAAAAAGGTATTGATTGCAGTAGACAGCACAAGTGGTTCGAAGGGGATATTGTCGCTATTCCACAATTTAGTTTGGTCGCCTGAAGACATAATCCTGCTTCATATTGAGCAATTGGAAGGTAATTCCTTGATGACTGCTATGCTTAGTGATTCAGAGATGTCGACCTTAAAGGAAGCATTAAAAGGCACAGGGCACAAAGAGGCACTGGACGAAAGGGCGGAAAAGGTATTGGCTTATTATAAGAAGGAACTTGGGAATGGTGTTTTGACAAATATTACAACTGTAATAAGGGAGGGACATCCTGCTGATGAAATCCTTAAGGTTGCCGACGAAGAAGGCGTTGACCTTATAATTGTAGGTTGTAGTGGTAAATCCCGGTTCCATAGGTTTGTTACAGGATGCACGGCCAGAGATGTAGAGAAAAATGCGAAGGTGCCGGTACTTATAACGAAGGGTAACGGGTGCGGTGATCATGCACATCTCTGGAGCGGGAGGGAAGCCTATGCCATTCGGTAGTGTTGTTTCGGCTTTGACAGCAGTAATTCTTGGACTGTCCCTTGGATTTATCCTGCAAAAAGGGCGTTTTTGCCTTAACTCTGCATTCAGGGACATCATATTTATACAGGATCTCACGCTTTTCAGGTCATATCTGCTCTGTGTTGTGATTGCCGTAATAGGCACAAATCTTCTGGAAGACGCGGGTCTCATTATGACTTTTGATCAGGAAACAGGTCAATTTGTTTCAACTGGATTGTTGCGTCAGAATTTTGTACCGATTGCCAATATCATTGGAGGTTTTCTGTTTGGATTGGGGATAGTACTTGCAGGCGGATGCGCAAGCGGCATCGTTTACAGGCTCGGAGAGGGACAGATAGCAGCTTTAATTGCTATAG
>JAKALU010000148.1 GCA_021824065.1 Nitrospirota bacterium | reverse complement strand
AACCCTGTTAGGTCTCATGAAATCCTCAATCGCAGCACCTTCTCTTAAGAATTCAGGGTTTGAAACAATGTCAAAATCGATCTGTTCTTTAAGATTTTTTGAGATTATCTCTCTTATTTTTTCACCTGTGCCGACAGGCACTGTGCTTTTTGTGGCGATTATCTTGTAGCCGTCTATGTGCCCTGCAATTTCTCTTGCAACCTCTTCCACATATTTCAAGTCAGCAGAGCCATCGCCCCTTGGCGGTGTCCCTACAGCTATGAATATTACAAGGGAAGATTCAACAGCATCCTTTATCCTGGTTGTAAATTTTAGTCTGCCCTGTTTGATATTCCTCTGAACAAGCTCGTCGAGTCCCGGCTCATAAAAAGGGATGTCACCTCTTTTAAGATACTTAATCTTTTTTTCATCCTTATCAACACATGTGACAAAGATGCCGAATTCAGCAAAACAGGCCCCTGTAACAAGTCCGACATAGCCTGTTCCTATGATACCTATGTGCATTGCTCCTCCATTAAATTCTATATATTATAATATTTAATAAGGTAGGATATAGTATTCTCACTCATTCTCGTCTCCCGACTTTTTGTCGGGAGACTTCGAGGTATTTTGCCTCTTTATTTTTAAAATAATTTTATTGGGGAATATCGGCAAAATAAATCCGTTCAAATACTATATCCTACCTCATTATCATAACTACCTCATCTCCCATGTCTTTGCATATTTCAAAAAAGTATAATAACTGTAAAGGACAGCGAGTATCAATCCATGCATGCCGTCCATAAAACCCAGCCTGAAGAAGAACATCCTTATGAATGTTAGCATTGGCCGTGCAATTAAGTTAAACGAATTGGGTACTACCCCGTTTTTTTTAAGCTCCTTTGCCGCAAGCGTCGAGTAAGTATCGTTCCTCTTAATGAAATCCGAAATAGAATCATACGTATAATGCTCAATGGGATTGTTGAGATATGAGACACCCCCCTTTACAACTACCTTTTCGTGCACTTCTCTGTCTTCAAAATAACCAGCATCTTTTTTAAATAACCTCAACGTATAATCAGGCCACCACCCGCTGTGTTTAATCCATCTCCTAATAAAGAAATTCTTTCTCGGGATATAGAAACCATTATGCTTGTTTTCGTTTATCGCTTTTGTAATCTCAGATCTTAATTCAGGGGTAAGCCTCTCGTCAGCGTCGAGGGTAATGACCCATGGGCCTGCTGCAATATCAACTGCCATCTGCTTCTGCCTTGCATATCCCTGCCATTCTTTCTGATATACTTTATCTGTATATTTTTTGCAGATATCGACAGTCCCGTCTGCGCTGAATGAGTCAATAACAATTATCTCGGCAGCATCCCTTGCGCTATCAAGTGCACCTTCAATATTTTTTCCCTCATCCTTTGTGACAATCACAACCGAGGCGGGTATCAATAACTTCCTCCAACGAGTGTTGCAGTAACAGAGCCGACAGCGACCTTTGTCTTCAGTTTTACAGGTATTCGCTTCGCATCGTCTGTCAGCCATATATAGATATCGCCTTTCTTATAAAAGATGCCTTCTGATTGCATTAATGGTTTAATCACAATCGTATCTACGGTGCCTGTCGAAATGGTTACTTTCTCCTTCCCCAGTACCTGCACCTCAACATTCCATATCTTTTTGCTGTCAAATATAGTCACATAAACTGACCGTCCTACCTCGAGCTTGAGCGTCCTGAGGTAATAAAAACTTGATAAGGGGTCAAATATAAAAGAAGGCACATCGAATTCCCGTTTCTCATTAATAAGATGGTCTACATAAAAGACCTTGCCGATATCGTGTTTAAAAATGACCTCCTTATCTCTTCTATGTCTGCCCTCTCTTATCTTGAGCCTATAATTCACAGGCTGTCCGACAAATTGGTAACCCGTGTTTTTTGTCAGGATGGTTTCCACCCTGTCGTCAACTGTATAAAAGACAGACACCCATTTTGCTGATCTGGCAGTCGAGATAATCTTAATATTATTGCCTGCATTTGTTATCTCGAGTGTAGATGTGCCAGCCTTTATCCCGGTCCATGTAAGGTCATATTCGAGTTTCTCTGGTATATTGAAGGAATAAGCGACATGCGTATGAATGAAAAATTCAAAGATAAAAATTAAAAATACAAAATTAATTATGAATGGCGAACAGGTGAATGGGTAAACAGGTGGATAGGTTTTGCGATTCACCGATTCACCTGAGAGCGATTCGCCGTAATGATCTTTGACTTTTGATATTAGCATTTTAAGTTATGTTATATTACTCTATGCTTGTTATTCCTGCAATAGATTTAAAAGACGGGCTGTGTGTAAGGCTTCTTCAGGGAAGAAAAGACGTAGTCACAACCTATTCTAATGACCCTGCATCAACAGCAAAAATGTGGGAGTCATGTGGCGCAAAATTACTCCACGTTGTTGACCTCGACGGCGCATTCACAGGGAGTCAGAAAAACCTTGATGCAATAATGAAGATAAGGGAGTCTGTGTCCATGGATATGGAGGTCGGCGGCGGGATAAGGGATTTAAAAAAGATAGATGACCTTGTCAATACCGGAATTAACAGGATAATCCTCGGGACTGCTGTTGTCGAAAATCCTGCACTTCTTAAGGGCGCATGTGATAAATATCCCGGAAGGATACTTGTCGGTATCGATGCCAAAGGCGGTAAGGTTGCAGTGAAAGGATGGGTTGAGGTCACAAGCGCTGATGCAAAAGAACTTGCAAAAGATGTAGAACAAAAAGGTGCAGCAGGAATAATATACACTGATATATCAAGGGATGGAATGCTTACAGGTCCGAACGTATCTGCTATGAAGGAGATGGTTGAGACTGTAAATATCCCTGTAATTGCATCAGGCGGTGTCTCATCAATAGATGACATAAAGGCATTGAAAGAGATTAAAGGGCTCTGGGGAGTGATAACAGGGAAAGCGATTTATTCAGGAGCGGTAGATTTAAGAGAGGCAATAAGAATTGGGCAGTGATTATATTTCTCCCCTCTATTTTGTTTCTTCTGGTTGCAGGGTTAGTCTATTTTTGTTGATTTTTTCGTATATCTTCTAACAGTAGGAATATTCCTGTCATTCTTTTATGGATTACATTAAGACTATTTTCAAATTTTTCTAATCTGTTTGTAAGAGAATTATCCACAAAGGCTTCTTCTGCTTCTTTTACAGCTTTAATCATTTCAGATGTTTCCTGTTCATGGATTAGTGTATCTTTCCATATTTCCCTCGCTAATAAAAGTGTTCCCAATGATAGTTTTCTGATTTCGGTAAGCTTATTTTCAAGTTTTTCAAATCTGTCATTAACCGTTATATCTGAATACCATTCCATGCCGCCTCCTTATTGTATTTAAGCATAGCACTTTTTATAGCCCTTCACTATGCCGAATACTTTCCCGATGACTTTTTAGACCTTCTCTGCTAAACTTTTTATGAATGTAAAATATAAGAAGGGATAAAAATGCCAGAAGAGATAATAGAATCATTTAATGTAAAGCGCATTGGCGTCCTTGATGAGAAGGGGAAAGTTGATGAATCCCTGATGCCTTCTTTATCTGACGAAGAGATAAAAAGGATGTATGAATTATTAGTCCTCTCGAGGACATTTGACCGCTATGCATTAAATCTTCATGCTGAAGGAAGGCTCGGCACTTATGCATCAATCCTTGGGCAGGAGGCATCACAGATTGGAAGCGCATTTGCCCTTGAAAAAACCGATTGGGTCTTTCCTTCATTCAGGGAGATGGGTGTTTATATAACAATGGGCTATCCAATGTATATGTTATTCCAGTACTGGTCAGGAGATGAAAGAGGCATCAAGCCACCTGATGACCTGAACATATTCCCTGTCTGCGTCCCTGTAGGGACACAGATACCTCAAGCAATTGGCGCTGCCATGGGTGTTAAATATAAAAAAGATAAAAAGGCGGTTGCTGCATATTTTGGTGATGGCGGCACATCAAAGGGTGACTTTCATGAAGGGCTTAATATGGCTGGTGTATTCAGACTGCCAGTGGTTTTTATCTGCCAGAACAATCAATGGGCGATATCAGTTCCGAGAGAAAAGCAGAGTGCATCAAAGACTCTTGCACAAAAGTCATTCGCTTATGGTTTTGAAGGCATTCAGGTGGATGGCAATGATATTTTTGCAGTTTATAAAGCTGCTAAGGAAGCTCTGGATAAAGCAAAGAGGGGCGAAGGCCCTACTTTAATAGAATGTTTTACATACAGGATGTCAGACCATACAACTGCTGACGATGCATCGAGATATAGGACAAAGGAAGAAATTGCTGTATGGAAACCAAAAGACCCAATCCTGAGGTTGAAGCTCTTCATGGAGAAAAAAGGGCTGTGGACAGAGCAATATCAGAAAGAAGTTGAAGATAAGGCAAAGGCAAAGGTTGATGAGGCTGTAAAGATGGAAGAAGCAATAGAGCGCCCGCATCCAAAGGATATGTTTATGCATACTTATGAGAAATTGACGCAAAGACAGATGAGGCAGATGAAGGATTTATGAATATTGACTCAGGAAACGAAATTACAATTAGTAATCCCCCTCCCCCCTTTATAAAAGGGGGATTTTTAACTAGACAGCACACAGTTGAATACCCCTCTTTTTTAAAGAGGGGCGAGGGGAGATTACCGAAGGATTTTTGATATGCCAAAGCTAAACATGGTTCAGGCAATAAACCTTGCTCTAAGAGAGGAGATGCAAAGGGACAGCAGCGTTGTTTTGCTTGGCGAGGATGTTGGAAAAGATGGAGGCGTATTTCGTGTTACAGAAGGGCTTTTAGAAGAGTTCGGTTCAGAAAGAATTATTGACACACCTCTGGCAGAATCAGGTATTATCGGCGCTGCTATAGGAATGGCTGTGTATGGTCTAAAACCTGTTGCAGAGATACAGTTTATGGGATTTATCTATCCTGCAGTAGACCAGATATTCTCTCATGCATCAAGGATACGCTCACGCTCAAGGGGAAGGTTTACATGTCCTATGGTAATAAGAGTTCCATATGGAGCAGGCATAAAAGCACCTGACCTCCATTCAGAGAGTACAGAGGCATTGTTCTGCCACATTCCTGGCATGAAGGTAGTTGTCCCTTCAACTCCGTATAATGCGAAGGGATTATTAATCTCATCCATCAGGGACCCCGACCCTGTGATATTTCTTGAGTCAACAAGGGTATACCGCATGATAAAAGAGGATGTCCCCGAAGGCACATATACAATACCACTTGGAAAGGCAAGGATTGTTCAGGAGGGAAAGGATGTGACAGTGATTTCATGGGGGAGCATGCTTCACAGGAGTTTGCAGGCAGTCGAAGGTTTTGATGTTGAAGTAATAGATTTAATGACCCTTAACCCATTGGATGAAGAGACAATACTCAAGTCTGTGAAGAAAACAGGGAGGGTCGTGATTGTGCACGAGGCTCCAAAGACATGCGGGTTTGGCGCAGAGCTTTCTGCAACAATTGCAGAGGATGCAATGCTTTATCTCAAGGCTCCGATAATTCGAGTCACAGGATACGACGTTGTTATGCCCCTTCCAAAACTCGAAGACTATTACATGCCAACTGTTGAGAGGATTAGAAAGGGGATTCAAGAGGTGATGAAGTATTAATTAATAAATCAACACCTGATAATCCGACATCTTATCTATCGATCTGATTTTTTCAGCCAATCCCTTTGAATCGAATTTCCCATATGTCATTG
>JAKALU010000022.1 GCA_021824065.1 Nitrospirota bacterium | reverse complement strand
CAGGTTTAAGCAGGTTCTCGGACATAGATACGGATGGCAATATAATAGAGGCTAACAATAGATTTTATGAGATGTTCGGGACTGTAAAGAGTCTCTGTATCCTGTTGATGAGCGAAGAGAAGGGCAGTGATTGTCTTCTGAAAGCGCTCTCTGAAAAGGCAGTGCAGATTGAAGAGAAGGTCATGGGTAAATACGGGAATGAACTTTTTGTATTGCTTTCTATATACCCAGAGACTGACAATGGCGGCAATATAAAAGGATATGATGGCTATATAGTAGATATAACAGAAAAAAAGAAGTTGGAAGAAAGTCTGCTCCGGTCCCAGAAGATGGAGGCAATCGGAACACTTGCAGGAGGCATAGCCCATGATTTCAATAATATGCTTGCCGCTGTCCTCGGTTATTCCGAGATGATGCTTTCAGAGATTAAAGAAGGCGATAGATTTTATAAACCCGTTACTATTATCAAGGGGGCAGCGGAAAGCGGTGCAGAACTTGCTAAAAAGATTCTGACAGTAGCGAGGAAAGAGAGATTAGAACCGAAGCCGTTATCCTTAAATAATTTAATTATCGAAACAAAGGAACTCCTTTTAAGAAGCATCCCTAAGAATATAGAAATCGATCTTTCCCTCGCTGAAAATCTGCCATTAATAAATGCTGACCTTGCACAGATACAGCAGGTAATTCTCAACCTTGCTGTTAATGCCAGAGATGCGATGCCAGAGGGGGGGGTGTTGACCATAAAGACATCACTGGTTGGCAGGGAAAATGGTGTGGCAAACGGTATTACTATTAGTGGGACATATGGTTATGTGAGACTCTCTGTGTCTGATACGGGCAAAGGTATGGATACCGAAACACGGAGAAGAATCTTTGACCCCTTCTTTACAACAAAGAAAGGAGGACGGGGAACAGGGCTTGGCCTTTATATAGTGCATTCTATAGTAAGCAATCACAGGGGTTATATAAATGTCTATAGCGAGCCTGATAAGGGGACGCTGTTTAACCTGTACTTCCCTGCGATTAAAGGTGGAAGAATTGAAGAAACGACCTTAGTGGAAGATGTCCGGGGCAGAGGGACAGTACTTGTAATTGATGATGAAGAATATATCAGAGAACTTACTGCTGACATGCTTGGGTCATTGGGATACAGAGTTTTATTGGCAGACAGTGGCGCAAGAGGTATAAGTTTATTCAAACAGAATAGAGATGGGATAGATGTTATTGTACTTGATATGATTATGCCCAAGATGGGAGGAGGAGAGGTATTTCAGGTACTAAAGACATTGGCCCCTGACGTAAAGGTAGTGATATGCTCAGGTTATAGCCACGAGGGGTTTGCAGCCATAGACGAGTTGCTCAAGGCAGGGGCAAAAGGATTTGTACAGAAGCCTTTTACAAAACAGACACTCGGGATAGCTATTAAAAGGGCATTGTAAGCAGGATGAGAGTTAGCTCTTTGACACGCTTTAAATCATCATCTGTTATATATTATTCCAGCCCTTATCTCCGAAGATAAGTTTTTCAGAGCACTCTCGATTGCCTGCTCCTTAGAGGCCATAATTTCCTGAACGCTGCCTGCATTATAGAACGATACAATAAATGCCCCGCTATTTCTTAGTTCTGTTACCTTTCCTTCAGGAGAGGTGAGGGAGAACTTTCCTTTTATAACCACCTCATACTCGACTGCTAATCCCTCTTTTTCGGATAAAGTCTTCAGCTCAAATGCCTCTATTACACCATTGATTATATAACCCGAACTTTTTGAAATCATTATGCCGTTCTTAATCAGTTCATCAGCGAGCGCTTTCTGAAGTTTGTCTTCCAGTTTTGGTTCAAAGGTTCTATTTTCTATGTGGCCTATCCTGACCGAATCAAATGGCAGGGTTTCCCTCCCCTGAAGCGTGTAACCGCAACCAAAGACAGTGAACAGTGAACAGTGAATAGTGAACAGCAATATAAAACTTTTAACTTTTAACTTTAAACTCTTAACTTTCATTTAATCTCCAATGACAATATTAACAAGTTTGCCTTTAACAACAAAGACCTTTTTGATTGCCTTGTCCCCTATTATCTCTTTTATCTTCGGCTCACCAAGCGCTTTCTGTTTAACCTCATCGTCAGAAAGTGTGGCAGGTATCATAAGTTTTGACCTTACCTTCCCATTTACCTGTACAACAAGTTCTATTTCTTCTTCTTTTGCTATTTTCTCATCCCATACAGGCCATCTCTGTTCGGATACGCTTGATTTGTTTCCGATGGCTTCCCAGAGTTCCTCTGCAATATGGGGAGAAAATGGCGAAAGCAATAACAGCAATATCTCTATGCTGTATCTGAATGTTTTCCAGTCATCATCTGTTTTTGGCTCAAAAGAGCTTATCTCATTTACAAGCTCCATCAAAGCTGCAATTGCAGTATTGAAATGGTATTCTCTTTCTATATCGTTTGTTACGCGCTTGATTGTTTGATGGGTCTTTCGTAAAAGCGGATTGCGTAATGCAGATTGCGGAATTGTGTTTTCAGTTTCAATATTCCGAATTCTGAATTCTGAATTCCGAAATTTAAAGACGATTCCCCAAATCCTGTTCAAAAACCTGTATGCACCGTCAACCCCCTGGTCAGACCATTCGAGGTCTCTCTCAGGAGGCGCTGCAAAAAGAGAGAAAAGCCTTGACGTGTCAGATCCGTATTTATTTATAAGATGGTCGGGGTCTATAACATTCTTTTTGGACTTCGACATTTTTTCGGTTCTTCCGCGTTCTACTATTTGCCCGCACTTTATGCATTTGTCATCCTTAACATCTTCAGGGAAAAGCCATCCATGCTCAGGACATTTCAGAGTCTCTTTGCAGACCATCCCCTGTGTAAGAAGATTTATGAAAGGTTCGTTAAAATCCATAATCCCGAGGTCTTTTATTACTTTTGTGAAAAACCGTGAATAGAGGAGGTGCAAGACTGCATGCTCCACTCCACCTATATACTGGTCAACAGGCATCCAGTAACCGATTTCGGATTTCGGATTTCGGATTTCGGATTTAAAGTTAATTTTTCCTTTTCCGAAACAATAGGCTATGAAATACCATGATGAGTCAACGAATGTATCCATTGTGTCTGTCTCGCGCCTTGCCTTCCCTTTGCACTTTGGACAGCTCACATTCAGGAATTTCTCTGATTCAAGAAGTGGCGAGCCACCAGTGCCTGTGAATTTCACATCTTCGGGCAGAATCACTGGAAGGTCATTTCCAGGTACAGGCACGACGCCGCATCTATCGCAGTAGATTATCGGGATAGGTGTTCCCCAGTACCTCTGCCTTGATATTCCCCAATCGCGGAGCTTGTAATTAATTACTCTTTTGCCCAGCCTTTTTTTCTCTAAAAATTTTGCTATCTCAATCCTTGCAACATCGCTTCTCAGCCTGCTGAAAGAGCTTGAGTCAATGAGAATGCCGTCATCTTCAAAAGCAGCCTCAATCTCGGAGTTAGTAATCCCCCCACGCCCCCCTTTAGCAAAGGGGGGTAAGGGGGGATTTGTCTGCTGTTCGGGTGTTATTACCACTTTGATCTGCAGATTATATTTCTTCGCAAACTCAAAGTCCCTCTGGTCATGCGCTGGGACTGACATTATTGCACCTGTGCCGTATTCCATAAGCACAAAGTTAGCAACATATATCGGAATCTTCTCATCATTCACAGGATTTACTGCATAATGTCCTGTGAAAAGCCCAATCTTTTCATCCTCTTTACCGTATTGTTCTTTTATTTTCTTAAGAGCTTCTTTATCAGCAACGAGTTTTTCTGATAAGGTGTGTGTTGGCGCAAGACAGACGAATGTTGCGCCGAATAATGTGTCTGCCCTTGTTGTAAAAATCCTTATGCTTTCATCTGTTCCATCTATTCTGAAATCAGCCTCGAGCCCTTCGCTTTTTCCGATCCAGTTTTTCTGCATCAGGACAACCTTTTCAGGCCAGCCTTTTAATTCATCACAGGCTCTGAGCAAGTCCTCTGCATAATGAGTAATCTTCAAGAACCACTGTTCTAATTCTTTCTGAACAACTAATGTGTCACACCTCCAGCATCTGTCATCAATCACCTGCTCATTTGCCAGAACCGTTGTGCAGGATGGACACCAGTTAACAAATGATGATTTTCTGTATGCAAGCCCTTTTTCATACATCTTTAGGAAAAACCACTGGTTCCATTTGTAGTATTCAGGGCTGCATGTAGTGACCTCTCTTTCCCAGTCATAGCTGAGACCCATGCGGTTAAGCTGTGTTTTCATGTATGCAATATTTTCGTATGTCCATTTCGCAGGATGAACTCCCTCTTTTATTGCAGCATTCTCAGCAGGCATTCCAAACGCATCCCATCCCATAGGATGTATAACATTAAATCCGCGCATTTTTTTATACCGTGCAATCACATCTCCGATTGCATAATTACGGACATGTCCCATATGGATTTTGCCGGATGGATAAGGGAACATCTCAAGGCAGTAAAATTTCTTCTTCGAAGGGTCTGCCTCAGTTTTAAAGAGGTTTTTCTCAGCCCAGTATCTCTGCCACTTCAACTCAACTTTTTGCGGGTCGTAACGTTCTTCCAAAATAGATTCTCCTCTTAAAGACAGGGCACGGTACCCTCGCTCATTCTCGCCCGTCCGCCCGAGGCGGACAAGCTCCGAGGCTTTTGCCTCTATATATAAAAATAAATTTAAGGAATATCGGCAAAAGAAACCGCTCGGATACAATGCCCTGTCTTATTTATCAGCACTTATTATATCTGTGCAGAGGGAGTATTGACAAGGGCAGATGCGCTTTTATCCTTATATAAATGTGATAGAATAAGTCATGACTTCAGGTGAAATCCATGTCGTAACAGGCGCATTCGGGTTTTCAGGAAAATATATTGCCGGACGCTTGCTCGATGCGGGTTATGAAGTGAGGACTTTAACTAATTCTCCAAATCGTGCCAATCCGTTTGAGGGCAGGGTTAAGGCATATCCATATAATTTCGATAATCCAGATAGACTTGCCGAATCTCTGCAAGGAGCATCTGTCCTCTATAACAACTACTGGGTAAGGTTTAATTACAGAGAAAACATCTCATTTGCCTATTCAGGCGCAGTTGAAAATTCCTTGAAGTTATTTGAAGCAGCTAAAAAGGCAGGTGTCAGGCGGGTAGTTCATATAAGCATAACAAACCCTTCAGAGGATTCGCCTTTTGAATATTTCAAAGGTAAAGCAAAACTTGAAAAGGCGTTAATCGAATCAGGATTATCATATGCGATACTCAGACCTGCTGTTTTATTCGGCAAAGAGGATATACTGATAAACAACATCGCATGGTTTTTAAGAAGATTTCCGGTATTCGGAGTTTTCGGAGATGGAAAATACAAGCTCCAACCAATTTATGTTGATGACCTGGCAAAGCTTGCGGTTGAGCAAGGGAAAAAGACTGAGAATGTCATTATCGATGCAATCGGGCCTGAGACATTCACATATCGTGAGCTTGTTGAAGAAATCGCTGATGCAATAGATGCGCGTAAGCCAATCCTTCATATACCACCTGTTCTGGGCTATTTTATCGGCTCTGTTGTCAGCAAGATATTCGGCGATGTTACGATTACGCGTGATGAGATTGAGGGCTTGATGGCGGGCCTGCTTTATACGAATTCAAAACCTGTTGGGACAACAAGGCTTACAGACTGGCTACAGGAGAATGCCGCGACCGTAGGCATACACTACAGTAGCGAGCTGGCGAGGAGAAAGGATAGAGTAACAGGGTATGAAAAGCTGTAAAGAGTTTAGTCGCTTACTCCTTAAACGAATTATAATCCTCCTTTCTCTTTTACCCTTTAGATAATAAAAAGTTTAACTAATCTTTAACAATATCCAATTTTATAAAAAGCTCTTTCAATTGTTTCTGTTCCACTCCAGATGGAGCGCCTGACATCATACAGACAGCCTTCTGCGTTTTTGGGAACGCAATAACATCCCGTATGGATGTTGAGCCGACCATTATCATCACAAGCCTGTCAAGACCGAGTGCTATCCCTCCGTGAGGCGGAGCGCCGTATTGAAGTGCATCGAGAAGGAATCCGAATTTCATCCTTGCCTCTTCATCTGAGATATTAAGAACCTCAAACATCCTTTTCTGTACATCCTGTCTGTGTATACGAATGCTGCCGCCTCCAATCTCGTATCCGTTTAACACTATATCATATGCCTTTGCTCTTAGAGACGAGAGCATATCCTTATCATTAATATCTCCCACGAGCATTTTCTCTATATCTTCATCCATCGGAGATGTGAATGGGTGATGCATTGCCTGGAATCTCGATTCTTCCTCATCCCATTCAAGCAAGGGGAAACCAAGTATCCATGCGAATTTATATTCAGGCTTAATCAGGTTTAGTCTCTCACCGAGTGCAAGCCTCATACGGCTCAGGACATCATATGTCACCTTGGGTTTGTCAGCGACAAACATCATTAAGTCGCCATCTTCTGCCTGAAGCCTTTCAGCCATTTCTTTTAAGACATCTTCCGGGAAGAACTTTGCTATAGGAGATTCAAATCCGTCTTTTACCTTTATCCATGCAAGGCCTTTTGCACCAAATGACTGTGCCTCTGCTGTGAGCATATCAATCTCTTTCCTTGAGAGTCCTGCCAGGCCCTTTCCATTAATAGCCTTTACCATCCCTCTATCTTGAAGTGTGTCAAGGAATACTTTGAATGAACCTTTCAATGCAAGGTCTGCCATGTCTTTAAGTTCAAGACCAAATCTTAAATCAGGCTTGTCATTCCCGAACCTCTCCATTGACTCATGAAAACTCAATCTCTGAAAAGGTGTTTCGATGTCTACATCCAAAACTTTTTTGAAAAGTGTTTTCATCATGCCTTCGATGAGATTGAGTATGTCTTCCCTGTCAACGAATGACATCTCTAAATCAACCTGTGTGAACTCAGGCTGACGGTCAGCACGGAGGTCTTCATCGCGAAAACACTTCACTATCTGGAAATATTTTTCCAGACCTGAAACCATTAATATCTGCTTGAATAGCTGGGGTGACTGAGGCAATGCATAAAAATGCCCTGGATTCATGCGGCTCGGTACAAGATAATCCCTCGCACCCTCGGGTGTTGATTTTGTGAGCATTGGAGTTTCAATTTCGAGAAAGCCTTTTTCATCAAGATAATCTCTTATTACCTTTGAAATTCGGTGGCGCATTATTAAATTCTTTTGCATCTCAGGCCTTCTCAAATCAAGGTATCTATGCTTAAGCCGTAATGCCTCACCTGCATCGGCAGCCTCTTCCATACTGTATGGCAAAGGTGATGCCTCATTAAGAACTTCCAGTTTCTTTGCGTACATCTCGACCATTCCTGTCGGGAGATTCGGGTTTTCGGTTCCCTCGGGTCTTTTCCTTATCTCTCCTGAAACAGATATCACATACTCAGCCCTGAGGTCATGGGCCATCTCATGGGCTTCTTTTGCAACATCAGGGCTGAAGACTACCTGGCATAAACCGCTTCTGTCTCTCAGATCTATGAATATAAGCCCTCCGTGGTCTCTTCTTCTAAATATCCATCCTGAAAGGCTCATGTTTGTACCTATGTCAGTCTCTTTAATTTCTCCGCATCCTTTATCCCGAATCATTAGTCCTCCAGTTCTCAGATATCGAATAACAAAAGGGAGGATATAGCATTTGAGCGGATTTTTTTGCCGATATTCCTACAATAAATATATAAAAAATCAAGAGGCAAAAACCTCGGAGTCTCCCGACAAAAAGTCGGGAGACGAGAATGAGCGCAAATACTATATCCTCCCTTTATAAGCATTGTTTTTAATGCACAACTTCTTTTTTAATTTTCCCCACCTCTTCAGGCGTAAGATATCTTATCTCACCGGGAGCAAGATTTCCAATCTCAATCCCATTAATCCTTACCCTTTTAAGTTTCAAAACCGGATGCCCTACTTTTTCGAGCATTCTTCTTATCTGCCTTTTCCTTCCTTCGTATATTGTAATCTCTATCCATGAATTTTCTTCAGTCTTCCAGAGCTTTTTTACCTTTGAAGGCTGAGTCATTCCATCCTGAAGTTTAACCCCTTTTCTTAATTTCTCTATCTCATCGTCCTCAAGAACCCCCTTTATTTTAACATGATAGGTCTTCGGAATCTTTTTTGACGGGTGTAAAATTGCATGCGCAAAATCACCGTCATTTGTCAGAAGCAAAAGCCCTTCAGAATCATAATCGAGCCTTCCAACAGGGAATACCCTGTATTTTATCTTCTTCAGGAAATCTTTTATTGTTGGCCTTTCTTCTGATTCTGATAAAGTTGTGATAACACCCCTGGGTTTATTTATCATAAGATAAACTTTGGGTTCGGGTTTTGTAAGGAGCTTCCCGTCAAGTTTTATATGGTCTTTTGATGGGTCTGCCTTCATTCCAAGAGTTGCAACCTTACCGTTTACAGTAACTCTTCCTTCGAGGATAATCTCCTCTGCAGCCCTTCTTGAGGCAATCCCTATCTTTGCGAGTATCTTCTGAAGACGTTCTTCCATAGGTTATGATGATAACACAAAGATGTATGATATGGGCAGGTGAGGAAACCTTTAATTTGTAGACCGCATACGACTGCTATCTACTTATCCTGTCGATTATTCGCCCCAGCGAATTCGCCGAGGCGGATAAAAATTACGAGACAGTCTCCCCTATCTATTAAAACGCACACTTCCTATTTAAAATGTCTGAAATTTAGTATATATTTAATATCAAATATCAGACTTATTTTTAGAAAATAGAATATGGACAAAGAAGTATTAAAAATCATCCAGAAAGTGCATGGAATATTCAAAGAGAAGGGGTTAAAACTTTCGGTTGCTGAGTCATGCACAGGCGGGCTCATCAGCCACTACCTTACAGATATTCCCGGTGCAAGCATATTCTTTGAAGCGGGGGTTGTCACTTATTCTGTCGAGTCAAAGATGAAAATTTTTGGATTATCATCAGAGACGATTTCATCTCATGGTGTTGTAAGCGAGGAAACTGCCAAAGAGATGGCTGAAAGGATACGCTTGTTAACAAAGACAGACTGTGCTGTCTCCACAACAGGCAATCTTGGGCCTGATGTTCTTGAAGGGAAGGATATAGGGCTTGTTTATATTGCAGTAAGCGTGTTCGGTAAGACATTTGTAAAGGAATTAAGATTAAAGGGAGAGAGAGAAGAAAACAAGGAAAAGGCAGCTATTTCAGCCCTCGAATTTCTTATCGAGGTGATCGAAAGTTAAAAATTATGGCAGAAAAAATTTCTGAAGAAATTAAAAAAAAGATGGGAAAGCTTGTTAAAGAGCTGAATTATCATAATTATCGCTACTATGTCCTCGATTCGCCTGTTATCTCTGACGAAGAATATGACAAGCTATATCGCCATTTAAAGGAGCTCGAAGATAAGTACAATTATATCCTTCCCGACTCTCCCACACAAAGGATTGGCGCCCCACCTCTTGAAAAGTTCGAGAAGGTCAAGCATACAGAACCTATGCTTTCACTTGATAATGCTTTCTCACACGATGAGGTAAAGGAATTTGACAGGAGAATAAAAAGACTACTTGATACAGAAGGGGAGATTGAATATACAGTAGAGCCGAAATACGATGGACTTGCGATTGAGCTGACTTACAGAGGTGGATTTCTCTTCAGGGCCTCTACAAGAGGCGACGGTTATGAAGGGGAGGATGTTACACAGAATATAAAGACCATAAAATCCGTTCCCCTGAAAATAGAAGGAGGCAGTATCCCTGATGAGATAGATATCCGTGGAGAAGTTTACATGGATCTCGATGAGTTTGAAAAATTAAACAGGCAGAGAGAAAAAAACGGCGAGCCATTATTTGCCAATCCCAGAAATGCAGCTGCTGGTTCTGTTCGCCAGCTCGACCCTTCAATTACAATCTCCCGCAAACTTTATCTGGCATGCTATGGAATAGGAACAGTTAAGGGAATGAATTTCAGAAGCCAGTCAGAGCTTATCAAATGGCTTAAAGAATCAAGATTTCCAACTCCTGCAAAGGTGGAGATCGCAAAAGGAATAAACAAGGTCATAGATGCTATAAAAGAGTTTGAAGAAAAGAGGGGGGATTTTTCTTTCGAGACAGATGGGGCTGTTGTAAAGGTGGATGATTTTGGACTGCAGCAAAAACTGGGTGTGAAAACAAGAGAGCCGCGGTGGGCTATAGCCTATAAATTCCAGGCACATCAGGGGACTACAAGGATAAAGGAGATTCACGGGAGCGTCGGCAGGACAGGTGTCATAACTCCGTTTGCTGTTTTTGAGCCGGTAAGGATTGGAGGTGTTACAGTATCACGTTCAACACTTCATAACTGGGACGAAATTGAAAGAAAGGATATAAGAGTTGGAGACACTGTTGTTGTTGAAAGGGCAGGCGATGTTATACCTCATGTAATTATGGTTATTAAGGAAAAAAGGACGGGGAAGGAGAAAAAATTTCCAATCCCGGAGAAATGCCCTGTATGCGGTTCTAAAGTTGCAAGAGAGGAGGGCGAGGTTGCTGTCAGATGCGTCTCACTTCACTGTCCCGCGCAGGTTCAGGAGAAGATCATTCATTTTGCATCAAGAGGAGGCATGGATATTGAAGGACTCGGCGAAAAGAATGTGGAACTCCTTTACTCAAGGGGTCTCATAAAGCACTTTGAGGATATTTATAGATTAAAAAAAGAGGACTTGCTTGAGCTTCCAAGGTTCGCCGAAAAATCAGCCCAGAACCTTATAGAAGCAATCGAGAAATCCAAACATGCAATACTTGCCAAATTTCTCTTTGCCATAGGCATCCAGCATGCAGGCGAGTATGCTGCGAAGCTGCTTGCAAAGAATTTCAAAAGGCTCGAAGACCTGTATAAAGTGACCCCGGAGAGGATTATGAGCATCAAACAGATGGGGGAGAAGATTGCCTCTTCAATATCTGCATTTTTCAATGACCAGAAAAATATTGACGTGCTCAATTCTATGATAAAGCTCGGGCTAAAGATAACCAACCCTGACTTTATATCAGAGAAAAAGGGTGAGATGTCTCTTGAAGGGTTAACATTTGTGATCACCGGCACACTGCCTAAAGCAAGAAATGAGGTTGAAGACCTTATCGAAGCAAATGGAGGTCATGCATCCTCTGCAATTTCAGCAAGCACAAGTTATCTTGTTGTCGGAGAAGAGCCTGGCTCAAAACTGGATAAGGCAAAAACACTGGGAGTTAAGACAATTTCCTATGATGAGTTGATAAAGATGATAGAAAAGAAAACCAAAAATCCGGGATTGTTTGATTGAAAACGCAAAAGTTTATCTTATTGATATTTGTCCCGAAGAACGAACAACTGTCTAATTGGATGTAAGGAATGGTTGAGGTGCAGAAGAAGGTGAAGGTGGGATGAAAATCACGCATTACTCATTCGGCAAAATAATAATTGACGGAAAGACTTATACTTCTGATGTAATCATCTATCCCGGAAGAGTTGATTCTTCATGGTGGCGCAAGGAAGGGCATTATCTTCAGGCTGTTGATTTGGCCGATGTGATTAATGTAAAGCCGGATGTTCTGATAATCGGCACTGGGAATTCAGGGGTGATGCAGGTGCCGAAGGAGACGTTGAATTTTATTAAGTCAAAAAATGTAGAGGTTTATGTTGATATAACCGGCAGGGCAGTTGAGTTATATAATAAGATGCAGGTTGAAAAGGCTGATAAAGTAATTATCGCAGCGCTGCATTTGACGTGTTGAGGGTTTGCTTAAGGCAGGGCATGATGTTCTCACTCATTCTCGTCTCCCGATTATTCGTCGGGAGACTGCAAGGTTTTTGCCTCTCGATTATATGTATTTTAGACTGTCGGAATATCGGCAAAAAAATCCGTTTGAACATCATGCCCTGCCTTTACGATAAAGTAATTATAGGCAATGAAAAACAAGAAACTCCTCGAAATCTATAAGCGACTCTACCGTGCCTTCGGTCCCCAGCACTGGTGGCCGGGTGATACACCTTTCGAGGTTGCAGTTGGAGCGATATTGACGCAGAACACCAACTGGGGTAATGTCGAGAAGGCGATTAATAATCTGAAGAAAGAAAAAGCCATGAGTGCAAAGGCAATACATGAAATGCCCTTAAAGAAGCTTGCTTCACTCATACAGCCATCTGGTTATTTTAATATAAAGGCTAAAAGGCTGAAAGCTTTTATTAATTTTCTTATGAATGATTATTATGGGAGTATGGAGAGGATGAGGAAGGAAGAGGTGCATTCACTCAGACATAAATTGCTCGGTGTCAATGGAATTGGCCCTGAGACAGCAGATTCAATATTGCTTTATGCTCTGGACAAGCCTATATTTGTTATAGATGCATATACAAAAAGGGTGCTTTCAAGGCATAAAATATTAGACAATGATGAGTCTTATGATAAATTTCAGGAGCTTTTTCATTCATCCTTGGGAAAAGATGTTAAGCTGTTTAACGAGTATCATGCGCTTTTTGTGAGGGTAGGAAAGATTTTTTGTAAGACAAAACCGATTTGTGAAGAATGCCCGTTGGAAGAAATGTTCGATTAAAAAGGAAACAATTATGAATCTGCAATTCACAAATAGTAACTATAAAATTAGTAATCCCCCTCCGTCCCCCTTTAGAAAAGTGGGAATAATTCCTCTCTTTTTTAAAGAGGGGTTAGGGGAGATTACTAAAGTAGAGAATCCGGTTAATAGAGGTATTTTCAGATGAAAACCCTGTCTCTCGGATATTCTCCGTGCCCTAATGACACATTCATCTTCTATGCGCTGGTGCATGGGAAGATTAAGACAGATGACCTGAGCTTTAAAGAGATCCTTCTTGATGTTGAAACACTTAATCAAATGGCTGTGAAGGGGGGGCTTGATATAACAAAGGTCTCTTATAATGCATTCGGGAATCTGCGCGATGATTACTGCCTCCTGCGCTCTGGAGGCGCGCTCGGGAGAGGATGCGGGCCTCTGGTAGTTTCAATGAAAGCCTATGAGATGCAGGATTTGAGAGGGAAAAAGATCGCAATCCCAGGAGATCTCACAACAGCATATCTTTTGCTTCAACTTTATGACCCATCGTTTAAAGACAATATAAAGGTAATGGTGTTCAGCGATATTATGGATGCGGTTAAAAAAGGAGAAGTCGATGCAGGGCTTATAATCCATGAGAGCAGGTTCACGTATCCGTCATATGGGCTGAAGGAGGTTATAGACCTCGGAGAATGGTGGGAGCAGGAAACAGGACTTCCGATTCCTCTGGGGTGCATAATTGCAAAGAGAAGTTTGGGAAGTGAACTGATAGATAAGATTGAGACGCTCATAAGAGAAAGCGTCCTTTACAGTATGAGCAGAAGAGATGAGCCTGTGAAATATATAAAGGAGCATTCCCAGGAACTTGATGATGATGTAATAGCCGACCATATCGCTCTCTATGTAAATGACTATACAATAGATATATCTGATGACGGGATTATGGCTGTGAAAGAGCTTTTTGATATGGCTGAGAAGAATGGAATAATCAAAAGATCGGACAAACCTTTATTTGCTACTACTATTAGCTAATAATACATGCCTGCTTATTCATTGACATGCGTCGAATCCTTCACATAGACATGGATGCATTCTTTGCTGCTGTTGAGCAGAAAAGACATCCTGAACTGATAGGCAAGCCAGTTGTTATAGGCGGAAGCGGAGACCCAACTGAAAGGGGTGTTGTGTCAACAGCATCCTATGAGGCGAGGAAATACGGCATTCACTCTGCAATGCCTTTGAGGACTGCATACAAGCTCTGCCCTGAGGCAGTGTTTCTTCCTGTTGATTACGAAGAATATTCGAGAGTCTCAGAGAAAGTTAAAAACATCCTGAGAGAATTCAGTCCCATAATGGAGGATGTAGGTATTGACGAGGCATTTCTTGACATATCAGAATCCGCAGAGTCTTCTGAGGAGATAGCAAAAAAGATAAAGGAGAAGATTAAAAAAGAACTCGACCTTACATGCTCAATAGGCATCAGCAAGAATAAACTCCTTGCAAAGATTGCGTCGGATTTTAAAAAGCCTGATGGTCTTACAATAATAAATGAAAGGGATATAGAAAGAATAATCTGGCCGTTGCCTGTGAGAAAACTCTGGGGTGTCGGGCCCAAGACAGAGGCTTATCTGAAAACTATAGAGATAAATACAATAGGCGAACTTGCAGCACTGCCGCTTGAAAAATTAATAGAGCATTTTGGCCCTTCATACGGCGGTTATCTCTATGAGGCATCAAAAGGCATTGATGAAAGCCCTCTGGTAACACACTGGGAGCCGAAATCATCGAGCAGGGAGATTACATTTCAGAAGGATACAGATAACTGGCAGACAATTGCAAAGACACTCGCTGAACTTGCAAAAGATGTTGCTGATGATATAAAGCGTTCAGGATATTTGTGCAGGACTGTCACTGTGAAGATAAGGTTCGAAGATTTTAAGACTTATACAAGGGCAAAGACAATGACTGAGTTTACAGATTCGAATGAGGTTATAAGAAAGGCTGCGTTTGAAGCATTGGGCAGATTGGAGTTGAAGAAGAGAGTAAGGCTTATTGGTGTGAGGGTTGGCAATCTTAAGAAGGTTTAAAACAGAAAATTGATGGTGCTTATGAGGCATATCGCATTCAAAAGTTTTGAAATGCGACAAAATATATAAGCAGATTTGGAATCCTTATTTAGAAAAATGGAACGTGGTTTGAACCTTTGACTAAAGTCTTCGGTTACTTCAGATTTGAAATGTGTGTTAGCCAAGACTTCTCCGCCTCAGGCGGATTCGCCGAGGCGAAAAGGTGTCGCTTCAAAACTTTTTCACTCGATACGCCCCATATAGTTATTATTACTAACTCTCATTTCCATATTGCCGAAATAGAAACCAGTAAGCTATACTTTATAATTATTGCATTGCGCAATATGAAATGGTGTATTGCGTCAGAAATTGGAGTCAGAAATGCCGTTTTTTGGTGAGCTTTTTGTAAGTGAAATTTTGAAAAAGCCTGTGCTCGACCCCAAGGGTGAGGAACTCGGAAAGGTGAAAGACCTTGTGGTTGTGAAGGGTGAACCATTGCCAAAAATTTCCAGCCTGATTATAGAGAAGAAGAGAAAGCTGTTTAATCTTCCATGGACTGACCTGAATATATTCAATAAGAGGATAATTGCTGCAAATATTTACAGCGAAGGTCTTAAGCCTTGTGAAATCAGCGAAGAAGACCTGCTGTTAGTCAGGGATATCCTTGATAAACAGATTGTTGATGCAAACGGCGCAAAGGTTGTCAGGGTGAATGATGTCAAACTTGAAGGCCTTGATACAGAGGCGGTGCTCATAGCTGCTGATGTGGGGATGAGAGGAATAATGAGGAGGCTCGGAGTTGAAAGAGGCGGCGAAGACCTTATGAGATTTTTAAGAACACGTCTGCCATACAACCTGATAAGCTGGGACTATATCCAGCCATTAGAGCCAAAACTTACTGCAATATCCCTTACTGTGCCGAGACAGATGATGTCTGAACTGCATCCTGCAGACCTCGCTGCAATAATAAGCCAGGTCTCTCACAAGGAAGGGGCAACGTTTATTAAAGACCTTGATGTAGAGACAGCTGCTGAGACACTTTCAGAGCTTGAACCTGATACGCAGGCAGCAATAATAACCGGGATGGATACTGAAAAGGCTGCTGATATTATTGAAGAGATGCCCCCTGATGATGCTGCCGATGTCCTCAGCGACCTGCCTGCAGAAAAGGCGCAGGAAATTCTGGGCAGCCTTGAAAAAGAAGACGCCGAGGATATTCAGGAACTTTTAGGGCATGAGGAAGATACTGCAGGCGGCATTATGACAAATGAATATATTGCTTATTCGCCCGAGATGACCGTCAAAGAGGCGTCAGAAAGGTTTAAGGTTAATGCTAAAGAGGTAGAAACTGTATATTACATATATATACTTGATAAGGATGAGAAACTGATAGGAGTTACCTCGCTCAGGGAAATGCTGCTTGCAGAGTCAGACTGCATCCTTGCTGATATTATGGAGACGAATATTAAAACTGTTCCGCCTGGTGAAGACGAAATGGTTGTTGCTGGAATTATATCTAAATATAATCTTCTCGCCCTGCCTGTTGTAGATGAAAATGGATATATGCATGGCATTGTAACCGTAGATGATATAATCGATATTCTTTTGCCGCCGGCAGCAAGACGCAAAAGGAGAAAGGTGTGAGCCTCTACAGAAAAATAAGTCTGTTCCTTGCAGTTATGGGACCCGGGATAATAACTGCAAATATAGATAATGACGCAAGCGGCATTACAACTTACTCTGTTGCAGGTGCGCGTTTTGGTTATGGATTACTGTGGACTTTAGTGCCAACGACCATAGCCCTTGTTGTAATACAGGAGATGATAGCCCGTATGGGTGTCATAACAGGGAAAGGACTTTCCGACCTTATCAGGGAAAACTATGGGATAAAGGCAGCATTTTTCATGATGCTGGGTCTTCTCGTAGCGAATTTTGGGAACACGGTTGCCAATCTCGCTGGTTGGGCAGCAAGTATGGAGATACTCGGATTGAGTAAATATATAATGATACCTATTGGAGCAATTTCCATATGGATGCTTGTCACAAAAGGGAGTTACCGATTTCTTGAAAAGATACTTTTATTTGCATGTCTTTTGTATTTTGGCTATGTTATCTCGGGGTTTATGGCAAAGCCTGAGTGGATACCAGTTCTTAAAAGTGCCGTCATCCCGCAGATTAAATGGGATTCAGAATATGTAGTGCTGTGCATTGCAATAATAGGTACTACCATAACACCATGGATGCAGTTTTATCTTCAGTCATCAATCGCTGAGAAGGGGATAAAAAAGGAACAATACAAGGCATCAAGGCTTGATGTAATTATCGGGTGCTCCATAACCGACATAATCAGTTTTTTTATAATAGTGACCTGTGGTGCATTGCTGTTTCCTCACGGGATAAGAATACACGAAGCATCAGAAGCAGCCCTGGCCCTAAAACCATTTGCAGGAGATTATGCATATCTCATATTTGCCATGAGTCTCGCCAATGCATCTTTATTAGGGGCAATAATAGTGCCCCTTGCAACAGCCTATTATATCTGCGAGGCCATGGGATGGGAGGCGGGGGTTAATAAGACATTCAAGGAAGCCCCTCAGTTCATGTGGATTTATACCCTGACCATAGCATTGGCGTCCCTTGTTATCTTAATACCAGGAGCGCCATTGGTTTTACTGATGGTACTGTCTGCTGTCATTAATGGGTTATTGCTGCCGTTTGTGCTTGTCTGCGCCTTATTGCTTGTCAATAATAAAAAGTTGATGGGAGAGTACATAAATCCAAAAAGTTACAATTATATTTCATGGGGAACTGTGATTGTAATAATCGGGCTTACAGCATTTCTGATAGTTACAAATATTATTCCGGCTGGAGGAAAGATTTAATGGTTAAAGCAATAGAATGGAGAAATGGCAAGGTCATAATGCTTGACCAGAGCAGGCTTCCCGTAGAGGTGAGATTTATAGAATGTACCAATTATCAGATTGTTGCAGAGGGCATAAAAAAATTATGGATCAGGGGAGCACCTGCAATCGGTATTGCAGCAGCCATGGGGATAGCGCTTGGCGCTCAGGACATAACCGCAAAAAATTATAAAGAATTCATGAAAGGTCTTGAAACTGTATTTAGCGCACTCCTTGCGACAAGACCTACTGCAGTAAATATCAAATGGGCTGTTGAAAGAATAAAAAAGCTGATGAAAGAAAACAGGGAAGAACCAGTATCCAAACTTAAAGAACTTCTGATTGAAGAGGCTCAAAAGATACATATGGAAGATATAGAGGTTAATAAAGCAATAGGAAGGTGGGGTGCTCAATTCATAAAGGACGGGGATACAATTCTCACTCACTGCAATGCAGGCAGTCTTGCAACCGGAGGATACGGCACTGCAACAGCGCCAATGTTGATTGCGATAGAGCAGGGCAAAAAGATTCAGGTAATAGCTGATGAGACAAGACCCGTGCTGCAGGGCGCAAGGCTTACAGCATGGGAACTTATGCAGGCAGGTGTGCCTGTTACGCTTATTACAGACAACTCTGCAGGCGCCCTTATGAAAAAAGGCGAGATAAATCTTGCTATCGTCGGCACAGACAGGACTGTCAGGAATGGTGATGTGGCTAACAAGATTGGTACGTATTCAGTTGCAGTGTTGTGCAAGGAACATAAGATACCTTTTTATGTTGCAGCGCCTATGAGCAGTATTGACTTTTCGATTTCAACAGGAGATAAGATCCCGATAGAGGAAAGGGGTTCCGAAGAAGTTACACACATATTCGGTACCTGTCAGATTGCACCCGATGGCGTGAAGGTCAGAAACATGGCATTTGATGTCACTCCTGCAAAATATATTACAGCAATTATTACTGAGAAAGGAGCATTCAGGCCGAAGGATCTTAAAAAATTAATGAAGAAAGATGTTAATCTTGATGAGTTAAGGCTCTGACCTGAGATGATATGATTTATAATCAGACAATGGATATCAAGAGAGTTTTTGATGCCTACGAAATAGAACTCAGCCTTGTCGAGGCTAAACTAATGGAACTGTTTAAGAGTGATGCCCCGTTAATACCTTTGGTGGGCAAGTATCTCCTTGACAGCGGTGGCAAGAGGCTGAGGCCGCTTTTTCTGCTCTCGGGCGCAAGGCTTGCCGGATACAAGGGCAGCGACCATATAATGCTTGCGAGCATTATCGAACTAATACATATGGCGTCGCTGCTTCATGATGATGTGGTCGATGGCGCCCAGATAAGAAGGGGAAGGCCGGCTGCCCACTCCATATGGGGCAATCAGATTGTCATCCTGGTTGGGGATTTCCTGTATTCAAATGCCCTTAAGGTAGCTGTGTCTTTCAGGAGTCAGAGGATAATGGAGTCGCTCTCTGAGGCTACAACGAGCATGACAGAAGGAGAGATTTTACAACTTCAGAAAACCGCTGATATCGGTATTACAGAGGATGAATATATAAGGATAATATCTGCCAAAACAGGCATACTTATATCAGCCGCATGCAGGATTGGCGCTTTATTGGGTCAGATGTCCCGAGCTGAGGAGGATGCCCTTGCAAGATTCGGTCTTAAGTCAGGCACAGCCTTTCAGATGGCAGATGATATACTTGACTATATGGCAGAAGAAAGCGAACTCGGCAAAAGGCTTGGTAAAGACATTGGAGAAGGCAAGATCACATTGCCGCTTATATATCTTTTTAAAAATGCCACAGATGTCGAAAAGAAAGAGATAAAACGAATAATAGAGGATTTTTCAGAAAGCGGCCTTCAGAGAGTTCTTGCTCTTTTCAGGCAATACAGAGTTTTAGAAGAATCGTTCAAAAGGGCACATAGCATTGTCAATGAAGCAAAGGCTGAACTCTCGATATTCCCTGACTCTCCAGAAAGAGATGCTATGCTCAGTATAGCTGAATATGCAATCTCCAGGGGGAAATGATATGCACCCATTGGTAAAGCTTGCAAAGAAGGCAATCGAGGCTTATGTTAACGAGGGCCGTGCAATAGAGCCTCCTGCTGAACTCATCCCTGAGATGAGAGAGAAGGCAGGGGTCTTTGTATCCATCAAGAAACACGGAGAGTTGAGAGGATGCATAGGAACATTTATGCCTACTTGCGAAAATGTTGCATTAGAGGTTATAAGAAATGCTATATGTGCTGCAACACAGGATCCACGATTTTATCCTGTTCAATCAGAAGAGCTGAATGATTTGACATATTCTGTTGATGTCCTGTCTCCGCCAGAGGAGGTTAAGGACATGAAAGAGTTAGATCCTAAAAAATATGGGGTGATAGTCTCAAAAGGGCAGAGAAAGGGACTGCTTCTGCCCGACCTCGAAGGGGTTGATACTGTTGAGGAACAGCTTCGAATTGCGAAGATGAAGGCAGGCATATCTCATATTGAAGAGGTAAAAATCTTCAGGTTCGAGGTTAAAAGGTATCGCTGATGGGAAGGGTAATGGAAATACCATTAAAAGGCGACCTCAAAGATTACAACCTCCCAAAGATACTCTTTCAACTTAACAGGAAGCGGGTAACAGGAACCCTTTCAGTCAGTACCCCGAACTTTACAAAAAAGGTATACATGATAAAAGGCGATGCTGTGTTTGCCTCATCGTCTTATGAGGATGACAGGCTCGGCGAAATGCTGCTTAAGGCAGGGAAGATTACTGTCGAACAATATGACAAATCTGTAGAGGTGTTAAAGGCAACAAAAAAGCGTCAGGGCGCAATACTTGTAGAACTCGGTTATCTGACCCCGAAAGAGCTTTTCTGGGGAGTTAAATATCAGGTAAGAGAAATAATTTACAGCCTTTTTCAGCTTGAAGACGGGGCATATGAGTTTGTGGAGGGGGATGTACCGACTCAGGAGGTTATAACGCTAAAGATGAGCATGGGCAATCTAATATATGAGGGGGTAAAAAGGATAGATAGCTGGACGAGGATAAGAAGGGAGATGCCCGACACTGGGATGCTCTTAAAGCTTTCCGAGGATCCGGTAAGTCTGTTTCAGGACGTTGAGTTAAGCACCCAGGATAAAAAGATGCTCCCTCTGGTGGATGGGACAAAAACAATTAAAGAGATTGTTGATAGTTCATGGATGAATTCGTTTGAGGCTATGAAGACTATCTATGTTTTATGGTCCATCGGGATTTTCGAAGAAAAAGAGATGGTATACGAAGAAATAAAAGAGGCAGGTGAGACAGTATCCTTAGAAGATGTGCTGCAGCCTTTTGCTGAGGAGGAAGAAGCATTTATAAAGAGAGTGAATGATATTTATTCTAATCTTGATAAACTAAGGCTGAACGAACTTCTTGAGGCAGATGAAAATGCGGATGTAGAAATTATAAAAAAGAATTATTACAAGCTTGCAAGAGAATTTCATCCTGATAGGTACTTTAGCGCCTCAGATACCACACTGAAGGATAAGCTTACAGCGATCTTTGACGTGCTCACAACAGCATATACCACGTTAAAGGATGATTCCAAGAGAAAAGAGTATTTTAGTTCCTTTGGCATGCCCCCAAAAAAAGAAGAGGTAAGCACTGAGGAGAATGCTGAAGAACAATTTAAAAAGGGGATAGATGAATTCAAGAAAGGAAGTTTCCAGGTTGCCGCTGACCTGTTTGAAAAGGCTGCAAAGGCAAATCCTAAGAAATCACAATACTGGAGCTACCTTTCATTAGCTTTTACAAAAGTCCCCAATAAGCTGAAAGAGGCGGAGGATGCTTTGCTTGAGGCAATAAAGCTCGAGCCAATGAATGGGGAACACTATGCAAACCTGGGTCTTTTATATCTCAAGAGCGGGTTGCACAAAAGAGCAGCGAGCCAGTTTGAAAAGGCATTGAAATTTGACCCGGGGAATATAAAGGCACAGAAGGGACTGAAGCAGATAAAGTAAAGTAGTAAGTAGTTGGTAGATAGTAGTTAAGGGAAGAAACTTAGAGACTACTTTCTCTTTTTACTACTAACCACTTGCTATTAACTACTGCCTTTTAAATCTTCCGCTTTTTCCCCCTCGTTTTTCCATAAGCATGATATCGGATATGGTTATCTTCTTATCAACTGCCTTACACATATCATAGATTGTAAGTGCTGCAGCAGATACTGCCGTAAGGGCTTCCATCTCAACACCTGTCTGCCCGACTATCTTCACACGTGATTCGATGTCAATTCCTCCTTTTTTCTCATTGAACTTGAAATCGATATCTACTGACGTGATATTTAATGGATGGCATAGAGGTATTATCTCAGATGTCCTTTTTGCAGCCATGATGCCTGCAAGTTTTGCGACACTGAGGACATCGCCCTTTGGAATCTTACCCTTTGTGATTAATTTAAAGGTTTCTTTTTTCATGTAAACAGAGCCTTTTGCAATAGCCTCCCTTTCAGTTGATGGCTTTGAGCTTACGTCAACCATCTTTGGCCTGCCCTGCTTGTCTATGTGAGTAAGTTTTTTCATAAGTGATGCCACTAATATATCATCTTGTTAGGTTTATAGGCAATTGGTATTGCTTCATTCTCAATTAAAGGGTAGAATAAATCATAAATTATGAATGTCAGAGTTGACGAAGAGAAGTGCATTGGCTGCGGGACCTGCGAGGAGATATGTCCTGCGGTTTTCCATCTCAATGAGATAACAGGGAAGTCAGAGGTTATAGACCCTGACGGTTGCGATTATGCTGGTTGCTGTGAGGCAGCAGAAGAAAACTGTCCTGTTGAGGCAATTACTCTGGAAGAATAATCTCATAATTGTCTCTTCGTTTTTATCTCACACAGTTCTTAAATGCCACCACCATGTTATGATTTTGTGGCACATCTCAGATTAATCGCTGGTAGCATACGGAAAGATTTTAAGAGGGGGAAAAGTTGTTTTTTAAATATACCCTTTCATTTTCATTAAAAATTTTATAAAATAAAGATTCTAAAATTACCGTTAGGGAGGTTGCTTATGTCAAAAGGGAACTATTTTTTTACTTCAGAATCTGTAACAGAAGGACATCCTGATAAGATAGCAGACCAAATATCAGATGCTATTCTGGATTCAATAATAGCAAAAGATCCATTTGCCAGGGTTGCATGTGAGACCATTGTGACCACAGGTCTTGCATTTGTAGCAGGTGAGATTACAACAAACTGTTATGTAGAGATACCCTCGATTGTGAGGGAGACCATAAAAGATATAGGTTATACAAGAGCAAAATATGGTTTTGATTATGAAACATGTGCGGTCATCACCTCTATCCATGAACAATCATCTGACATTGCAATGGGTGTTGATGTCGGTGGAGCCGGTGATCAGGGACTTATGTTTGGCTTTGCATGTAATGAAACACCTGAATTAATGCCCATGCCGATAATGCTTGCGCACAAGTTGGCTATGCGGCTTTCTGAGGTAAGGAAGAAAGATATACTCGGTTATCTAAGACCTGACGGTAAGACACAGGTGACCATAGAGTATAGAAATGGGACTCCTCATAGAGTTGACAGTATCGTAATATCTTCACAGCATAGCCCTGATATAACGCTTAAAGAGATGAAGGAAGACATTATTGAAAAGGTAATCAAGCCTATTGTGCCGAAAAAACTTCTTGACGAAGAAAACATTACATACCATATAAACCCGACAGGACGTTTTGTAGTCGGCGGTCCAATGGGTGACACGGGACTGACAGGAAGAAAGATAATAGTTGACAGTTACGGCGGCGTTGGAAGCCACGGAGGCGGATGTTTCTCTGGTAAGGATCCAACAAAGGTGGATCGTTCAGGTGCATATATGTCAAGGTATATCGCAAAAAACATTGTGGCAGCAGGCATTGCAGACAGAGTAGAGGTTCAGCTTGCATATGCCATAGGGGTTCCCGAGCCTGTCTCAATACTGGCTGACACAAAAGGAACAGGAAAAATCGAGCACGATAAAATAGTCAAACTTATCAGGAAAAATTTTCATCTGACTCCAAAGGGCATGATAGAGACTCTTAACCTCAGAAGACCCGTATTCAAAAAGACCGCTGCATACGGCCATTTTGGGAGGAATGATGATGACTTTACATGGGAGAAAACAGATAAGGCGGCAACATTAAAGAAAGAGGCAGGATTGTAAAAAACAGAAATAAGGTAAAGGCAAAGGTAAAGAAAAAATCTTTACCTCTACCTTTACCTGTTCATAATTTTGGAGGATAGATGATAAAGAATGATGTAAAGAACATTGATTTAGCGAAGAGAGGCAAGTTGCGTATAGAATGGGCAGCGAAGGAAATGCCTGTTCTCAAGAGCATCGCAGAACGGTTTAGAAAAGAAAAACCGCTTAAAGGGGTAAAGCTTGCAGCGTGTCTTCATGTGACAACCGAGACAGCAAATCTTGTTGAGACACTCAAAACAGGTGGAGCAGAGGTCTATCTCTGCGCCTCCAATCCTTTGAGCACACAGGATGACGTTGCTGCATCCCTTGTCAAGAATTCAGGCATCCCGGTTTTCGCGATAAAAGGAGAAGACCACAAGACATATTACAGACATATAATGGATGCCCTTTCTTTAAAACCCAATATTACAATGGATGACGGCGCTGACCTCGTTTCAACATTACATACAAAGAAAAAAGAGCTCTTGAAAAATCTGATAGGAGGGACAGAAGAAACAACCACAGGGGTTATAAGACTCAGGGCGATGGCTGAAAAAGGCGTTTTGAGATATCCTATAATCGCGGTAAATGATGCATACACAAAGTATCTGTTTGACAACCGATATGGAACCGGACAGTCCACAATTGATGGGATAATGAGGGCTACAAACAGATTAATTGCAGGCTCTGTCTTTGTTGTTGCTGGCTATGGATGGTGCAGTAAAGGGATTGCCATGAGGGCTAAAGGCATGGGTGCAAAGGTTATTATTACAGAGGTAAATCCATTGCGGGGACTTGAAGCCACAATGGACGGATTCGAGGTTATGCCTATGAAGGAAGCTGCCAGAATCGGAGACATATTCGTTACAGCTACAGGAGACATTGATGTTATATATAAAGAATGCTTCCGGCTTATGAAGGACGGGGCAATTTTCTGCAACTCGGGGCATTTCAATGTTGAAATATCAATCCCTGCCTTAAAGAAAATGTCAAAATCAAGAAGGATTATCAGGGATTTTGTCGAAGAGTATACACTGAGAAATGGCAAGAGAATTTATCTGCTCGGCGAAGGGCGTCTCATAAATCTTGCAGCAGCAGAGGGACATCCTTCAGCAGTGATGGACATGAGTTTTGCAAATCAGGCATTGTGTGCCGAATATATGGCAAAGAATTATAAGAGGCTTGAAAAGAAAGTGTACAGTGTCCCTGAAAAAATAGACAGTGAGATTTCAAGGTTGAAGCTTAAGTCTATGGGGATTAAGATAGATGTGCTTACCCCGGCCCAGAAGAAATACCTTAAGAGTTGGGAAATGGGGACATGATGAATGACATAGAGTGATAGCCAACGATTATAAGATTAAGGCTTTTGGTTATGAAAAAAGTCGAGATATATGACACAACCTTAAGAGACGGATCCCAGGCAGAGGATATCGCATTTTCTGTTGAAGACAAACTCAGGATTACTGAAAAGCTCGATGAGCTTGGAGTCCATTATATCGAGGGCGGCTGGCCTGGGACTAATCCAAAGGATTCTGAATATTTTAAGAAGGTAAAGAAACTCAAATTAAAAAATTCAGTAGTGGTTGCCTTTGGAAGCACTCACAGGCCAAAGCATAAAGCCAAAGATGACAGCAATATAAATGCCCTTATTGAATCAGAAACCCCTGCGATGACCATATTCGGAAAAACATGGGACTTCCACGTAAAAGAGGCCCTGAAGATACCACTCGCTGAAAACCTTGAGATAATCCATAACTCTGTAACCTATCTTAAAAAATACGCCGACAAGATATTCTTTGATGCGGAACACTTCTTCGATGGTTATAAAGACAATGAAGCCTTTGCGATGAAGTGCCTCACCACTGCCCGTGACGCAGGTGCAGACTGCCTTGCCCTCTGCGACACAAATGGCGGCACGCTGCCCGATGAGATAGAAAAAATAACCAGCACTGTTATTGAGAATATAAAATCTCCAATCGGGATACACGCGCACAATGATTCCGAGTGTGCTGTTGCGAACTCAATAATTGCAGTGAAACTCGGCGCATCCCAGGTTCAGGGCACAATAAATGGTCTTGGTGAAAGGTGTGGAAATGCCAATCTTTGTTCTGTAATTCCAAGCCTTCAGATAAAGCTTGGCATTAAGTGCATCAGCGATGAACAGATGAAAAGACTCAGGGATGTCTCAAGGTTTGTAAATGAGATAGCAAACATCAGGCATTTTAAACGGCAACCCTTTGTTGGTGACAGCGCCTTTGCCCATAAAGCAGGTGTGCATGTGAGCGCTGTTATAAAGAGACCCGAGACATATGAACACATAAAGCCTGAACTCGTTGGAAACTCACACAGGGTTTTAATCTCAGATCTTGCCGGCAGAAGCACCGCTACCCGCCGGAGTGGCCGTATATCGCGAAGGCGGCCAATGTCGCGGCCGGCTGGCGGTGCCAGTGCGAGGGCGAATGCGGAACCGATCACGGCGGCCGGTGCCCGGACGTGCACGGCCAGCCCGCGCATGACTCCGGGAAAACAATCATCGTCACTGCGGCGCACCGT